>JABSSQ010000466.1 GCA_013213905.1 Verrucomicrobiales bacterium
ATGGACCGTGATGACCAGCGCTCAGGATCAGTTGAGACAGCGCGTCGGTTTCGCGCTCTCAGAAATCACCGTGATCTCTGAAGAACTCAACAACATCCGCCAGCATCACATCGCGGCAGCTCGCTGGATCGATATGCTGGCTGAGAACGCCGACGATCACTACCGTGAGTTGATTGAGGATGTGACCTACAATCCCCTCATGGGCAAATACCTCAGCCACCTTCAGAACAGCAGCCAGTCATCTTCCGGCGTTCCACCCGACGAGAACTACGCCCGTGAGGTCATGCAACTCTTCACCATCGGGCTGCTTGAGCTATGGGATGATGGTTTTGTCAAACTGGACGGCACCGAATTTGACCTGCTCCCGACTTACAATAACAACGACATCAAAGAACTCGCCAGAGTCTTCACCGGGATGAGCTGGTCAACCAACAGTGCCAGCAATACCAATTGGGATACCCCCAGTCTCGATCGCACCAACCCCAACAGCGGTTGGTACGACGATGGAACTGGAAACCTCTGGTATTCCTCCCGCTTCAACTACCCGATGGCGTTCTACAACAGCCGTCACGACAATGGGAACAAAACCATCGCTGGTGGAAAAGTGATCAGCAACAATGGGACCGCAGAGGGCAGGTATACCAGCGAAGGCGACAAGGACATCCGAGATGTCCTCAACTACTTTGCCGGCACTCAAACGAACCAGCTCTCACCGAAGTCATTTTCAGCCACTTGGTCAACTGACCCGATGGTAAACCATCAAAGCACGCCAGCCTTTGTTTCCCGGCGACTGATTCAGCGTCTCGTGACGAGTAATCCGTCCGGTCCCTACATTTATCGTGTCGCACAAGTTTGGCGAAACACCAATGGGCAACTGGATGAGGTGGTTCGCGCGATCCTGCTCGATCCTGAAGCTCGAAACCTTTCCACGACCGAACTCAATCCTGAATTTGGAAAGAAAAAAGAGCCGCTTCTTGCCTGGATCCAGGCAGTTCGGGCGATATCGGGTCGTTCACGGGTCACGTTCGATGCCAGCGTCATTGCCGGTGATCCGGTCGATTTCCCGAATCAAAGCCATCGCAATCCACTGAATCCGACCCCAAACGGAGACCTGCGCAATTTCGGTTACCCTCAGTCAGAGATCGACAAGTTTGTTGGCGCGGTAGCCTACGACAGCGCGGGGCAGTTGATTACGAACAGCCCTGGCAGCTTTTCTCGCCTGCCCGCTACTCTGATGAGAATCAATGCCATGGATGGGGGTGGAACCAGTTCGCTCAACCAGACTCCTCTCAAAGCCCCTACTGTCTTTAACTGGTTCCTTCCAGATTATCAACCAGCCGGACTCATCTCCAGCTACGGACTCGTGGCGCCAGAGTTTCAAATCGCCACCGAGAGTTCCGTCTTCCAAAACATCAATGTGTTCTGGTCCTCCCACTGGGGAACCAGTGGGTTTGGCGGGACATCCATGGGCGGCACCAACGGCAATTCCGACAGAGCCGGTTACACCACAGTATCCGGAAACTCCGGCAACAATCACAGCGACGACAATGTCATTGTCGATTACTGGGCCTGGATCAACCGCCACGATAATTACCCCGAAATTGCTGACAATGGCCTGAACCTTGAGAAGGACAAAGCACTGCAACTCATCGACGATCTTGACGCCCTCCTTTTCGCCGGACGCTACCAATTGATCTACCCGATCGATCCATCTGATGACGGCGCCAGGACGACCCAGGGCAATAACATCGAACATTACCCCGGTCGGAACCCCCGGGAAACGTTGCTTTACTACATCACCGATACCTACAACGACAGTGGCAACAAGAACGGCCAATGGAGCAAAGTCCGTGCGGCCCTCTACATGATGACCTCGAGCCCTGAATTTTTCATCCAGAAGTAGTCATCCAGAAGTAGCAGTGGTAAGTCACTTTTTTAACCTTGAACTTTTCCCATGAGAAATCCGAACAAAAAAATTGAGATGAGCCGCCGTGGCTTCCTCGCCCGCTCAGCCTGCGCTTCCATGGGAGTGGGCGGAGTGGTTAATACCCTCGCTCACATGCGCCTGATGGAAGGTGCCCTGGCAAATACAGTTTCGAGCATCAGTGATTACAAAGCAGCAATCGTTCTCTTCCATTTCGGAGCGACTGACGGCAACAACATGCTGATGCCGGGAAACGGGCATCCCGCAAGAAACAACTACGAGAACAATCGCGGTGTTCTTGCTCTACCTCTCAGCTCCCCCGGCGGAACCAATGATCCTCACCCCATTGTAGCCGACAACCTGGCGAGTGATCCAGCAGCAGCGGCAGGTGCTGAAAATTTTGCCCTCCACCCCGAACTGGGGGACCTCAAAACTCTCTTCGACGACGGAGAACTGGCTTTTGCCGCCAACGTCGGAACGCTCGTAGTCCCGACCACGGCCGCCACCTACAACAGCGTGCCACTTCCTCCCCAACTCTTCTCACATAGCGACCAGCAGAATCAGTGGCAGAGTTCGATTCCTGACAAGCCCTTTCAAAGCGGATGGAGTGGTCGCATTGCCGACCTCCTTAATCCGGCCTGGAACGAACCTGACGGAAAGATCTCCATGTCGGTTTCACTCTCCGGCATTAACGACAATCAGGTAAGTCTTCTTGGTGACGTGCCCCAATACTCCGTCACCAACAACGGAGCGATCAGCTTGAATGGCTACGGCACGAACTACTCCAACGCCCTCAGCAATGCCAGCGATCCAACCAGCTATAACCGGAACGCAAACGGCCGCAGGCTCAAGGCTTTCCAGGACATCATGAACTACACTCACGACCACCTCTTCGAAGAGAACTACAACGTGGTCGTTCGTCGTGCCCGTGAGAATGAAGGCTTTGTCGGAAACGCCTTCACTGCGGCCGACTCATGGCTTCACCCCTCTGCAGTCAACAACAACGGTAACCCCTGGGGCTTCATCGAGGGGACGTTTATCCTGCAAAACGGGATAAACCCTGCCTCAGGTAATGCCCTGAACAATCTTCCCAGCCTTTCCCGTCAGCTGATCTCAATCGCCAAGATGATTGCGGGCCGAAACAGCCTTGGAAACAGCCGACAGCTTTTCTTCTGTTCCTACGGAGGGCACGATACCCACCAGGATCAGGGAGGTTTCAGCACTGGGGCTGGCTATGTCGCGGGAGATCTCGACGATAACATGGCAACCTTGAATAATGCATTGAAAGCATTCAACGATGTCATGAAAGCGCTGGCTTCAGAGCCGACTCTGGGTGGTGATTTCAACTACAATGATTTCATCCTCGCTTCTCATTCCGATTTCAATCGCACCTTCACTCCGAATGGTACAGTTGCAGGCTCCTCGGGATCCGACCACGCCTGGGGAACCAACGTCTACATGATGGGTGGTGATGTGAGAGGTAAGAACGTTTTCGGCTATTATCCTGATCTCAACCCCACCGGGACGTGGACAACGCCGGGCAGCAGCCGCGGCCGCTGGGTGCCAAGCAGCGCGGTGGAACAGTTCTCGGCCCCCATCGCCAAATGGCTTGGGATCGCAGACACAGAAATTGGAACGATCTTTCCGAACCTGGAACGATTTGCTGATCCATTTACGGCCGGTTATGACCCCACCGATTTTGATTCCATCCTCGCGAACGCGAACATGGATTGGATCACTGGTATCTAAACTCCCCTCTCCAGTAGTTGAAGAAGTTTATCTTCATCGCGCTTGCCCTGCTGATTGCTGCGGAAGTGATCGTGCTGTCGGTCAGGTTTCTACCTTCGAAGAAATCAGATCCAGCAACAACCCAAGCGTCCAAGCCGACTGAAGAAGAGGTTTCCGGTGCCTCTCGGGTAAGTCATCCTATTGCCGCAGCGCCCCGGGGCCCGGCTCCAAACCTCCCACCGGAAACCAAAGGGGTGATACGCTCGGAATTCTTCGGCGTGGAACCTTTAGCTCTGGACTTGAGTGCCCCGGTATTTGAGCAACGTGGAGATGGGCGAATTCTCAAAACGGACGTTGCCGATCAGCTCAAGGAACTGAATAACCCCGAACAAGACCCGGTTGAAGACATTCAAATCCTGACCTCTGCCATCGCGACCTATCGGCAGATCTTTCGCGAAAATCCGATTGCGGGTGAAAACCGGGAAGTCGTCGAAGCCCTTACCGGTAATAACCCCTATCGAATGATGTTTATCGATCCTGCACACCCCGCTATCAATTCGAGTAACGAGTTGGTGGATCGATGGAAGGTTCCCTACGAATTCCATCCCGTTTCACGCGATAACATGGAAATTCGGTCAGCAGGTCTCGATCGGCAGTTCGGAACCGGAGACGATATAATGATCGAAGAACCGGTCCAGTTCGGGGACCCCGAGAGCTTCGAAGAAAACGACCAATGACGTATCCTGCACTCGCGACAGAAATCGTTTCCCCTACCCCTCTCATACTTTCCCCACACCCAAATATACTCTCGTGACAGCTCTCAGACATCCCACTCAACGGTTGGCGTCTCTCATTCTTTTGGGATGCCTCGCGATTGGGATTCTGCAAGGACAAGGGTATCGCAATTTCAACCTCACCTGCCTCGCCCCTTTGCTGGACCAGGTTGATTCCGAGGCTCCTGCCACCTTGGAAGTTGCGTTCCTCCGCGGACCAACCCGTGCGCCGGATCTACGGACAGACGTGGGGACGATTGATTTCCCCATTTCCACAAATTCGACCGAGGCGCAGGCATTCTTCAACCAGGGAGTGGCCTTGCTCTTTGGCCTCGACTCTCCTGCGGCAGAACGCAGCTTTCGCCAGGCCCTGAATTTCGAACCGGATCACCCCATGGTTTTCTGGGGCCTCGCGCTGGCTAACGAACAACGGCCCGGACGAGCCCAACTCTTTGCTCACCGTTCCATCAAGCGAATCAACAATGAGACTTCGGAACAGGAGAAACTCTGGATTCAATCCGTGGCACGCTACTTTGGAGTCCGTCCAGACAGCCCTGACAAACTACCGCCACCGCCTGAGCTCAGTATCGAAGAGTCGAAGGACCGGGTCCGTCAACGCATTCAAGACCTCGAAGAAATCGTCCTGCGATGGCCTGAAGATATCAACGCCAAGGCCTTCCTGTTGCGCCAGCTGACCTTGGACAAATACCGATCAGGGGCACCAATCACCAGCCATGTTGGGGTGAATACGTTGGCTCAGACAATCGTCGAGGCCGATCCGAATCACCCCAGCCGTCACTACCAGATTTTCCTGTGGATGGAGGAACGCCCCGAAATCGCATTGGCACCTGCAGAAGTGAGTCCAACCCTGGCACCGGGAATCCCAAACTCATGGAGATACTCCGCCGAGGCATGGAAGGCAAATGGCCTGAACAACACAGCAATACCGCTGCTTGAGGCTTCACTGAGGGGGGGCCATGCCCAACTGCAGGAACAACTCTTGATGCCTGAGAAACTCGAGGGTCTTTCATCGAACTACACGTCTCTCGTCGAAACTCTGGGTTCCATGGGACGCATCGATGAAGCTGTCGCCTGGGCTCGTCGCATGATCTCGATGCCCCGCAGTTTGGCCCCCGGCTCAGAATTCCAGCCGAACCTGTACGCTCAAGGCAAACGACTCTGGGTGGAAGCTCGCTTAGGCGCTGGCATGGCGGACATTCTGCTTGAGGAGCTTGAGTCTGAAACCCTCCTTCAGCCAACTGGCTCCGACTCACTCGAGAACTCCCGCTGGCTCTACTGGAAAGCGTTAGCCTTTTGCCTCTTGGACCGTCCGGAGGAAGCCCTCGAGTGTCGGAAGAAAATGGAAGCCTGGTCCAACCGCGTCGAAAGCGCGGCTGCCGGAGATCTGATCTCCAAACTGCTCGATGGTCTGTCGTCGTGGCAGAACCTATCTGGCGGAGACCTCGCTGAAGCTGGCGAAGCGCCGCCCTATCTACCTTCATGGGTCTGGGCCCAGGAACTGGAGCGGCACGGTCTCTCCAGGGCAGGACTGGAACTGGCTCGCAACACACTGGGAGAACTCCCGGGCCAATGGTTGCCCGCTGCCACCTTCTGCGAACTAAGCTTCGCTGCCGGCGAAGTTCTCCCCGCCATGGCCGCTTTCAATCGTCAATTTCGCACCGACGCTTCCCGTGTCGATTCCGGCGTGCCCGCCATCGAGAAGTTGAACACTCTTGCTCAGCACATGCAGCTGCCACCCCGCTGGACCATCAGGCCACGGGAGGAAACGAAGCCTGATATTCCAGCTGACCCGGATTCGCTGGGACCACTCTATTGGGAGATTCCCAAAGCCCCTGACTTTTCCCTGGCTGACTTCACTGGAACCGAACACTCCCTGGCTTCGTTTCGGGGTGAAGCCATTCTCCTGCAGTTTGTCCTCGGGGTGACCTGCCCGTTCTGCACCCGCCAACTCGATGAGTTCCGGAAGTACGCAGGAGCCTATGAAGCTGCCGGTATCAAGACGGTCATCATCACCACTGACTCAGTGGAAAGTCTCGCCGAACTATTCAGTGATCGCACTCCTGATACACAGAGGCTCAAAGCAAGTTTCCCCTATCCGGTTCTGGCCGATCCGGACCAGAACCTGTTTCGATCCTACCGGGTCTACGATGATTTTGAAGATGGGGGCATGCACGGTACTTTCATCATCAGTCCCGACGGAGGCATCCTGTGGAGTCATGTCAGTCATTCCACCTTTGAAAAACCCAGGCTGCTCCTCGACGAAGCGAAACGATTGTTGAAGAAGCCGTAGCGATTCCCAATCCCAGGTGGTTGAAGCGATCGATACTTTCAGCCAGCAGCGAGGCGTGCCTCGATACAACCCTGGAGTTGCTTGCGAATGCGGTCCAGCGCCTTGTAGAGAGCGGTGGCTGACTTCCCAACATCAGAGGCCACTTCCTTG
>JABSSQ010000467.1 GCA_013213905.1 Verrucomicrobiales bacterium
CGCAAGGTCGGGCCGTGGCCTCCACCTCTCTCACCTTCGTGAGCCAGGCCTCTCTCGATGCCGGTCTCGCCGATCGTCTCGACGTCAAAAAGCAGCTCGTTCCCGTGACGACCTGCCGCGACATCAGCAAAGCCGACATGCTGCACAACAAGGCGGCACCCAAGATCGAGATCGATCCCGAGACCTACAACGTGACCGCAGACGGCGAACTGCTTGTCTGCGAACCGGCTGAGATCGTGCCGATGGCTCAACGTTACTTCCTCTTCTAGCCGCGATCCTGACAAACAGACGATTCGGAAAACACCCCTGATGCCGATCATTGAAAAAACGGTCGAAGTGACAGCCAGAACGTTGGAACTCGTTTCCATCGAGGTGGACCGGCACAGTCTCCAGAAGTGTCGCTGGCGTCGTGCCGCCGAAGACGGGGTCGAGTTTGCCTTCAGCCTCGACGAACCGCTTCGCAATGGCGACGTGGTTCTCGAAACCGAAACGAAACGCTACCAGGTCAGCCAGTTTCCCGAACCCGTTTTCTCGATTCCCCTGCCCTCCAATCCGGATGATTCAGCGCAGCTGGGCTGGTCGCTTGGCAACCTGCACCAACCCGTTGAAATCCGGGAAGACTGCCTGCTCGTGGCCGCGGATCCGGGCATCCAGCGGGTCCTCGACGATCTGTCACTCACCTACGAAGAGCAGTTCGAGATCTTCGCTCCACCGCCCCACTCCGCCGCTCACAGCCACGACCATCTCGGCTTCGAATACGAACACTCACACGGCTTTTTCAGCCACAGTCATGCACCGCTCCGTTAAACCGCACCCCGCAGTGACCAGTCAGGCAGGCGAAGCCTCCTCCTCGCCTGCCTGGCTCGGCTCACTCCTCCAGGTGAGTGACAGCGCCTATCCCACGGGGAGCTTTGCTCACTCCGGCGGACTCGAAGGCATGGTCCAGCTCTCGGCCGTCGAATCGGTCGAGGACCTTGAGACCTTTGTCCGCTCCTACGTGCTCAACGGGCTGGAATGGGTGGAGCTGCCTCTGCTTCATCGCGCCTACCTCGCCACTCAAGAAAACGACGGCGATGCCCTCGAGCGCCTCGACCAACTGTCCGTCGCGTTGCGAACGCCTGAAGAGCTTCGCCTCGCCGCCAGCAAGACCGGACGCCAGCGCCTCGAACTGCTCGCTTCGGTCATGGATTTCGATCAACTGTATCCCGAAGCCTGGCAGTCCCTCACCCCGAAGATTCGACAGACCCAGATCCCCATCGTTGCCGGACTCGAAGCCGCCCTCAGCGGGATGCCGGCCGATGCCGCGATGCAGGCTTTTGCTTTCGCTTCCATCTCGGGCGTCGTCAGTTCGGCCATCAAAACCCTGCGCCTCGGGCAAACCGCAGTGCAGCGCATTCTTCATCAAGCCTCTCTCGAACTCCCCGCCCTGACCGAGCGATCCCTCCTCGTCGAGGAGAACGACATCGGCGCCTTCACCCCACTCCTCGACATCGCATCGGCTCGCCACAAGCGGGCCTTCAGCCGTCTCTTCCTTTCCTGACAAATTCCTTACCAAATGAAATCGAACGACAAACTCATCCGCGTTGGCATTGGTGGCCCGGTCGGTTCCGGCAAAACGACCCTGGCCCTGCATCTCTGCAAAACCTTTCGCGATCGCTGCAACATGGCCGTCGTCACCAACGACATCTACACCCAGGAAGATGCGGCCGCGCTGAAGCGTGCCGGTGCTCTTCCTGAAGAACGCATTCTCGGCGTGGAAACCGGCGGCTGCCCCCACACCGCTATTCGCGACGACATCGCTATGAACCTTGAGGCGATTCGTGAACTCAAGGACACTTTTGACGGCCTTGAACTGGTTCTCGTAGAGAGCGGTGGCGACAACCTCACCGCCACCTTCTCACCCGAACTCGTCGACGTGTTCATCTATGTCATCGACGTGACCGAAGGCGAAGACATCCCCCGCAAGGGAGGTCCCGCCATTGCCTACAGCGATCTGCTCATCATTAACAAAGCCGACCTCGCTCCTTACGTGGAGGTCGACACCTCGCGCATGGATGCCGACGCCCGCAAGGTGCGCGGCGACAAGCCCTTCCTCTTCTGCGATTTCAAATCCGGCCGCAGCATGGAAGAACTCAAGGCCTGGTTCGATCGCGACGTGCTTTTCACCGATCTGACCGAAGCGGAAACTCCCGCCTCTGACTCCTGATGCTGCTCTCGCCTCCAGACGCTGATGCCCGATCCGTCTCCGGAAAGCTGGAGATCGGCGCAGGCCTCAATGCACGCGGCGAAACCGTGCTGAGGCACCAGTATCATTCCGTGCCCTTTCACCTCAGCAAGGCCTACTGGGACGGGCAAGCCCTGCTCGTTCAGGTGGTCAACCCGACCGCCGGGATCTTCCAGGGCGACTACATGGAGAGCCGCGTTGTCCTCGATGAGGGCACGTCGGTGCTCATCACCTCCCCCAGCGCGGCGCGCACTCACACGCAGCGAAACCGGGGCGAAGCCCGCGCTGACGACGCCCTGCTCGAACAGAGTTTTGATGTTGCCGGCAACTCCTGGCTGGAAGTGTTCCCCGAGTTGCTCATTCCCCAGACCGGTTCCGTCTTTCGCCAGAAGACCGAGATCAATGTCGCCGAAGGCGGCGAACTCTACTTTGTCGAAATGCTCGCTCCCGGTCGTCTCGCCCACGGGGAAAGCCTCGCCTACGATCGACTGGAGTGGTCCTTCGTTCTCAACCACCAGGGCCGACCGGCTGCCATCGAACGCGCCCGGGTCGAGCCCCCTCAATCCTGCTGGATGCTCCAGGTGCCGGAATGGGAACAGGCCTTCTACGGCGCTGCCTGGATCGTGTCACCCGCCCTGAAGGAGCTGCCCGAATCCGTCTTCACCGAGCTCGAGGACCTCGCTGGTGAGCGCTCTCACCTGGGGGTATCCCGCGTCTCCCCGGAGATTCTCGCCATCAAGATCCTCAGCGAATCCAGTCGCGAGCTCCGCCAGTTGAACGCCCGGGTTCGTGAAATCATGACGCCCTTCCTGCCCCGCCTTCGCTCCACCCCGAGAAAACTCTAACTGATGCACCTTCCCGACGGATTCCTCGACACCAAAACCTGGACCACGCTCACCGTGGTGGGGGCCGCCGGCGTGGCCCTGGCTCTGCGCCAGCTGCAGAAATCGCAAGGTGAGAGCGACTCAACCACCCCTTCGACCCGGGCACCCGTCGTCGGTCTCTGCGCCGCCTTTGTCTTTGCCGCTCAAATGGTGAACTTCCCCGTCGCCACCGCCGTTTCCGGTCACCTCCTCGGAGGCACCCTGCTCGCGATTCTGCTGGGGCCGTGGATGGGCGTGCTGGTCATGACCGCGGTGCTCGTCATCCAGGCGCTGCTGTTTCAGGATGGAGGCATCACCGCGCTCGGCGCCAACGTGGTCAATCTTGCCTTCATTGCCACGCTGAGCGGCTACGGTCTCTATCGCCTCATCCTCGGTTCCGAAACTTCGTCAGGCTGGTCAGCCCGCAAAGGCGTCGCCGTCTTTGTGGGCGCGTGGGCCTCGGCGGTGCTTTCTGCTCTGGCCGCCGCAGCCGAACTCGCCGTCTCCGGCGTCGCCGACATCGGCACCCTGCTCGGTCTCATGGGAGGCGTCCACGCCATCATCGGCCTGGGAGAGGGCCTCGTCACCTTGCTGGTCCTCCGCTACCTCACCGCTCTCGGCTACGGCGCTCCGGGCGGACTCACCAAAACCCTGCACCCCTCTCAAAGCCATGGATGATTCCCGTCCCAGCACCAGGCGCAAGAACCTGAAACTCCTCGCCGGAGTCCTCATCCTCGTCGGAGCCACCCTGGCCCTGACCCCATTCTCCTCCGAGAAACCGGACGGCCTCGAATTCGCCGCGGAAACGCTCCACTTCGCTGAGACCGCACAGGAAAGCCCCCTGCCCCATCTCGAAAACGGCCTCGGCCCCTGGGCCGGCCGCATCGCCGGCCTGCTCCTCGCCGCCGGCATCTCCACGCTTTTTCTCCTCAACTTCCGGCGTCCCCCGGTCAGTAGTCAGTAGTCAGTAGTCAGTAGTCAGTAGTCAGTAGTCACTAATCACTAATCACTAATCACTAATCACTAATCACTAATCACTAATCACTAATCACTAATCACTAATCACTAATCACTAATCACTAATCACTAATCACTAATCAC
>JABSSQ010000468.1 GCA_013213905.1 Verrucomicrobiales bacterium
CCACAGTGAACACTTGATGACCAAACCCGGTCAAGCCTGTCGTGCTCGGGAATCGGGTTCAAAGCCCGACTTCAGGTAGCTGAGTCCGGAGAGTACGATTCCATCAGCGTCAGCATGTCCCTGACAGAACCTGCGAGACCGCGAAACAAGGCTCGAGCGACAAGGTGATGGCCAACATTCAATTCGGCCAGACACGGGATCCGCATCAGCTTAGGTAGATTGGCCAGCGTAATCCCATGACCGGCATTCACCTGGATCCCTGCTTCGTGAGCCTGGAGGGCGGCTTTGAGAAGGAGCACGAGTTCCTCTTCACCGCCTTCCGGCGCTGCGTTTGCAAAGGCCCCGGTGTGAAGTTCAATCATGTCTGTAGCGAGCGCGGCGGAAGCCGCAATCTGGTCCGGTTCAGGGTCCACAAAAAGACTTACCTTGGTGCCATTCTCCTGAAGTGCCTGAATCGTTTCACCGAGGGAGGCGTCAGCACCGAGGACATTGAGCCCGCCTTCCGTGGTAATCTCCTGACGATTTTCCGGGACGAGGCATACGAAGTGGGGCTTCACCTCCAGGGCAATATCGAGGATCTCCCGGGTATTCCCCATCTCCAGGTTCAACTTCGTATGGATCTTCTCGCGCAATTCGTAGACGTCTCGATCCTGGATGTGGCGTCGATCCTGTCGCAGGTGAATCGTGATGGAATCGGCGCCGACCGCCTCTACCTCGTGAGCGGCGGCGAGCAGCGAAGGCTCAGAGTTGTGAGCATCCGGCATAAGAGCATAACGCGCCTGCCTCAAGGTGGCCACATGGTCAATGTTCACCCCGAGTTTTAATACGCGATCTGACGATTCGTTCATGGCTTAAAGTTAACTGCTGATGGGTTCAGTCCACAAAAAAAAGCGGCCTCCTTTCGGAAAGCCGCTCTTGTGCCTTCGGAAAAGAGAAGTCGATCAGTTAATGATCGTGACCTGAGTTCCCACACCAACCTTGGAAAAGATCAGCGGCTGGACGGCACTCGGGACCCGGATGCACCCGTGGCTGGCCGGATAATCTGGAACGTAGCCGACATGCATCCCGATACCACCGTTTACGCGCATCCAGTAGGGCATTTCAGCGCCGACGAAGCGGGAACCACCAGCCGGACGATTCCAGGCTTCGCCACTGCTGCGGACTGCGGCGCCGGATGAATTGTGCCAGCTGCCGTAAAGAGTAGAACGCTTTTCAACCTTCTTTTCCTGAATCCGGTAAGAACCTGTCGGGGTGGTGTGCCCTGATTTTCCGGTAGAAACCTGCGTCTCAATCACGAGCTGCTTTACGCCGCCACCGGTTTTGTAAACGCGGGCCTTCTGCTCACTCAAGTCCACCTCGATCTTGGCGTTGGACGGGGAAAGGCTCGAGAGAGCCATGCGGTTCACGTATACATCGTGACCTTTACTCTTGTACGGGCTGGAGCTGGTACCCAGACGAGAGAAAAAGCCACCACCACTGCTGCGGCTGCGCTCTGCGTTTTGGGCCAACTCCTCTGCACGCTGACGAGCTTCACGCTCCTCCTCAGCTTTCTTGCGGGCAGCAATCTTGGCCTCCCGACGCTTCTCTTCCTCCGCCTTCTTCCTAGCTAATTCTTCGGCCTTGGCTTTCTCACGTGCAGCCTCATCGCGGGCTCTCTTCTCAGCGAGAGCTTTCTTACGGTCCTCTTCAGCTTTCCTCTTCGCCGCTTCTTCGCGGGCTTCCTTGGCAGCGAGAGCTTTTTTCTCGGCCTCTTCCTTTTTCTTCTCGGCGGCTAACTTGCGGGCCTTGGCTTCGTCCGCTTTCTTCTTCGCAGCGAGTTCCTGCTGACGCTTCTTCTCGGCCTCGGCGGCTCGTTTCTCGCGCTCAGCTTTGGCTTCCGCCATTCTTTCCGACCAGCTTGGAAGATCTTTATCTTCGGTCTTTACCGATGAAGATTGGGATTTGGTCTTGCTTCCTGATGCGGAATTCTTGGTCAGCAACGCGGCATTCTCATCCACCGTGCAGGCAGAAAAACCGACGGCTGCAACAATTGCCAAAATCCCCAAAAAGAGAGTGCGAAATGAAGGGCGGTTCATTGTTGAGTGGTCGAAGTGGGTCTCAAGAAAATCTTCACTTTTGACCATCAGTCAACGCGAATGTACGGATTTTTACTAATAAGCCTCCCGCACAGACGTTACCTCGCCACTTCAGGCGAGGATCGCCCCTCTCGACTTTGGGGGGACCTTTTCTTCCGGCCGGACAATCAATCCACCAGGTAAGCGGGCTCACCCGCGTCATCCTCGAGACCAAAATCCTCTGAACTGCTCAGCTCTTCAGGCAGAATCTCGTCCGAAAGCCGCTGAATTCCATCGCTGGCATATTCGCTCTGAGGATAGATCTGACGGGCGGAAAGGAACCAGGCCAGGCTGGAGCCGTACTGCTTACGCTTTTCAAGATTCTCAGCAGTCTTCAACGCCTTTACAAAAGGAGCCACGTCGGTCGAGAGATCCGAACGTTTCGCGGAGAGGGCAACATCATCGGGAAACTGCTTAAAGGTCTTCTCCACGATTTCCCAGGCAGCATGATTATTGCCAGCCTTGTTAAGCGTATCCGCCTGCTTCATGACCGTCTCGATTTCGAGAATGTTTCCGACAATCTGGTTCAGGGCATCCTGACGCTCCGGATCATCGACAGTCGCGGCAATGAATCGTGCCTTGTTGTTATAGATCTGGCGGTAGCTCTGGGTTCCAAGGAGGCGATCAAACTCCAGCTTGGCCTGCTGCTGCACATCGGCCGAATCGGCAAGGATATCGAACTGCTCTTTCAGCATCGGATTCGTTGGCCAGATCTCCGCGGCGGCCTTGATGTTATCTTCGTAGCCTTTCTCGTCTCCTTTAAGGGCAGCATTCTTCGCCGTCCGAATCCGCATGTTACTGCTGAGTCGGGCTGCTTCGATCGCCGCGGTCGGCTTGGAATAATCAAAGTCATCCGCCTGAACTTTCATTTCGGTGACCAGTTCTTCAGCGAGCGTGTAGTCTCGAACTTCAAGAGCATTGACGAGCTGAAAAGCGTTCTGGGTGTACCCCAGCACCAGGCGCTTCTGATCGCGGGGAACGCTCTGAACCGAAGGCAGATATTCACCGGTGACAAAGGCCTGCTGAAGTTGGCGCATTGCGGCATCGATCTCTCCCTGCTCGAGAAGGAAAGTGAACGACTCAACCGACTGGTCCACATCACGAATGGCCTCATTGGCGAAAGCGTCGAGCGTTGTGATGGTGGGATTGAATCCGATCGTCTTACTGAAAGACTGCTCCACTTCAGATCCCTCCTGGAATTCGAGGCGACCGGCACCGTCTTTGAAGAACTCAGTGTAAAAGCGGGCTGCCATTACGACGTGCTCAAAGCGACGCTGAAGAAAGAACTGCACCACCAGCGCCTGGAACTCGAGCTTTGCCTCAACTTCCGTCAGCTCCATCTTGGCGCGATTGGCAACACGCTCAGCCTCCACTTCAGCGATTCGCTGGACGTAGCGCTGAACATGACCGGCGTTCTCAGGCTCAGTCGCCTTGCCCCCTTTCTGCTTGGGGTTCTCACTCAGCTTACGCTCGCGATCCTCAGCAGTGTTTTTGCTCCATTGATCAAAATTCCAGTCCAGTTGGCGGCGCTGACTGTCGAGTTCGCGGTTCAGCATATCGAGCTGACCCCTCGACTTCTGGGCCAGGTAGACGCGGTAAACTGCATTGGCCAGTGATTCACAGAGGCGGGCGTCCTGCTTGAACTGAGAAGCATGCTGCAGCTGAGCCACGGCCTTCGGAAATTTGGAAGCATCGCGATTGTGAGGGGACAAGGTATCGAGTATACCCCGAATCGCCGCGCGATAAGCGAGATCCTCAGCGGAGCTCGCTTCCTGAGCATTGAGGTATTTCTCAAAACGGGCCCGAAAGACGCGATTGTCGTTCACATTGAAGCTCTTCCCGTCGAAGGTGAATACATCCGTCGTCGGATCAAAGTAGGGAACATCATTTCCGACCACCTGCTGGTTACCTTTCGATCCCCCGCCCTGGTTTACAATAGTGGTGTTGTTAGACTGGGGAGCTCCTCCACCTCCACCACCACTGTTAGTCGGGGGCGTGTAGACCTGAGCTTGAACCAGGCCGGCCGGGGAGACAAGGGCACTGATCCAGAAGAGAAGCTTCGCAGTTTTCATTTCGAGGGGGAGGTTTTAGGTTGGTCAGTTAGGGCGTTTCGGGGAGAAAATATTCACATCATTCATCAATCGCTTCCGCCACCAGGGTGCCGTCACGGTCTACGCGCACGACCATAACAAGTTGGGAGCCGCGTTCGATGTTGATGTTACTGAAATTCTCGGGGACGAGCACGGGCACAGGAATGGTCATCGTGCTGTCGCTGGCCTCAAAACTGACGAGTCGACCGCGGTCGGCCGTCCAGCGAAGCGTTTCCTCGACCTTGCCCTCGACTTTGTAGACATTGCCGCGCAGGCTGTTGCCGTTATCACGATAGGTCATCAAGTTCAACGTCGCCGCATTGGCAGTGCTTTTACCTGATCCGCCATTGGATCCGGCGCCTCCCAGCATGTCTCCGGCGATCAGCCTGAAAAGAAGAGCGGCGATCAAGAGGAATCCTAAAATCGCAGCCGCAATACCGGCAATTTGTCCTACGTTAGCTCCGGAGCTGGCTCTTCTTGGCATAGTTTTGTGGGGGGAAATATCTGGGAAAACGCAACCTAGCACACGCTAGCTGTGAGCGGGAGCAAAAATCCGCCCTGATCATTCGCTAATCAAACCACATCCGAATGGATCAGTTGCGGAGGAAAAACACTCGAATTTCCAGCGAGTATGCCCAGGTTCCTATTGCCCCCCGGGAGCTGCGAATTGTCCACCGGCTTCAGCAGCTGATGCTGCCCGTAAAAACTTGTTTTGAACCACGCCTTCAGAGCCGTCCGGAAGTCGAATCGAAGCCCATTGTTCGCCAGGCTTGGTCATTCTTACCAGCGTGCCGGATTGAAGGGCTCGAACTTCCGAACTCATCTGGTCCGTACCATAAACCATGAACTGCGCCGTCGAGGTCACCATGTAGTAATCCGTCCCCGCACTGTTGATGGTTGTCAGGGTTGGAACATTACCACCACCGCCGCTGTTGCTTCCGGACTTGTTCATGCCGCCCAGGGAAACACTGGGCATGGAAATAGAAGGCATCGAAAGATTGAAACCGCCACCACTGCGCTTGGAAGTCTCTCCCGGCATAACGATATCTCCCGTCGACGAAGGCGCAGAGGAAGCGTCCTCCGCCACATCCTCAACCGTATAGCCTCCGCCCAGGCTGCCTCCGGTCGGAGCCTGGCTCACGGCGTTCTCCGGAAAGAGACCGGCATCGATACTGGCGTCTGTCTTTTTCTTTCCAAATCCAAGGAATCCTCCACCTCCGCTACTGGGTGGCGTGGAGAGTGTCGAACTGGACGCGGTAGAGGCGTTCGCCACCTGCCCCCCGGACTTCTTGAAGCCAGAGAAAAATCCTTTCTTCTCGGCAGGTATTTCGTCATTGAAAGAGACCGTCCCGACACTCTCGGCGGAACCATCGATCAGGGACTGACCGGAGCGAGCCGGAACCACGGTATTCGGTGCGGCAGGCGGCGGACTTGAAGCCGAACGTGAATTACCAACAAACTCAGGTTCAGCGTCATAGACCTGCGCCGCATCAGTCGCATTGTTCTTGTTGCCGATCTTGGGCATCTTAAGCCCACCTAAGAATCCCCCACCCTGAGACTCACTAGCTGAGGTGGTATAAGTGTTAGATGCGGCGCTCGGAGGGGACGAACTCCTCGACGAAGCGGCTGGCGCAGCCGGGGCCGGTGGTGGAGTCGTCAGACCGGGGAGCGGCTGGTTCAACGCTTCAAGCCCTTCCATTGGGTCGGGCTCCCCCTTCTTGAAAGGATTCAATCCGCTGAAGCCCCTACGCTCTTTTTGCTTCGGCTTCTCCTGACCCTCCATCGCGATCATCGCCTGGAGAAACGGGTCAGGGACATCCCGTTCGACTTTCACATTACCGGTCGGTGTCTGCCATGAAGACATATCATTGGAGGAAACCCTGTTGATTTGAGCCTGGTTGCTTCGCTCCCACTTCATGCGCTCGGCCATGTCACGCTTCAGAAACTTAATCTCGCGAGCTTCCTGCAGAGATCGATTGTTGTGCTGATTTTCCAAGGCTTGGTCTGCTGAACGAGCCATTGATGCCGCAACAGCCTGACCCTGCGCATTCTGAGCCGCCGTCCGAATCTGTGCCATCTGAGCCTGCTCGTAACCGGAGGTGCCGGGAATGCCGCTTGTCATGCCGGCGGCCGCAGTCGGGCTGGTTGAGGGATACGAAGCGGCCGAAGGCGTCTGAGCCCGGCTGGACATTGCTCCGATAAAACCGAAAGCGGCCGTTGCCACTGCAACGAGAGAAAGTGAAGCGCTACGGACCCGGAATCGGGGGAAGCCCGTAATGATGCGGAATCTATCAACCATGAGAGTCGAAGGTGAAAAATTTCAAAACTCTAACCTGACTTAAGGGACTCGTCCACCTCTGCGGTAAACTTTTGTTCTGGTTATTATAAAATTTAAAACGCCAGGATTTGATTGATCAGCCGCATCTCCCGGAATCGCCCCAAGCCTTTCCCCATAGGCATTTCCGTTTACACGCTTTGGCAATTTTGATAGCGTGAGAAGGTAAACATCCACATCAGAGCAACTTCCTGACGGCCACTCATTATGAAATATCGAATCCCCCTGCTGCTTTCGCTCCTGCTTTTCTGCTTCAGTCTCACCACCACGACGTTTGCGCAGAATGACGTTCAAACAGTCTACACCCAGGGCGTCCAACTTTACAACGAGGGGAAATACGAGGAAGCGATGATGAAGTTTGCTGCCGTGCTCAAGGCAAATCCGCGGATCGTTCACGCCCGCAGCTACATGGCCAAATGCAAGACGGCCATGGCCAACGATCGTCGCCCCACCAACAATGTTGAGGGACAGCTAGCCCAGATCACGATTCCCGAGCTCAATTTTTCCGATGCTCCAATCGGTGACATCCTCGACTACTTCACCCAGCGAGCCGAAGAACTCTCGGGAGGAAAAGTGCGCCCTAATTTTATTTACAAAGGCACTCCGGAGCAGCGACGTGACACGCTTGTAACGCTTTCACTTCGCAACGTCCCCATGACGGAGGCCATTCGCTATGTCGGTCAACTCAGCGGAACCCACATCAAGTATGAGGAGCACGCGATCGTCGCTGATCCCAATTACCGAGCACAGACCCAACCGGCTCTGGAAAAGGCCGGAGCGGGTTCAAGTCAGACTGATCCTGTCTTTGGCCAGCCTGCCAGATCGAACGTGAACGGAGCCAATCTGTTTGATTGATAGGCTTCCCGCTTTCTTAACTCACGGGTTCCTTTTATTCCTCAACGGCCTTGAGCCAGCGACTCGCCGTTATCACCGGAGGTCAAGGTGACCTCGCTGAAGCCCTGGGCCGTCATCTGATCGGCTCAGGTTTCGAAGTCTTGTCGCCGGGACGCCATGAGCTCAATGTGCTCGAGCCGGATTCCGTGAAGGAATATTTCGCCGGTCTCAGCCGCCTCGATGTGCTTATCAATAACGCCGGTATTACCGGTGACGCTTTATTTGCCAGGCAATCCGAGGAGGATCGAAATGCGATCATTGATACCAATCTCAAGGGGGCTCAGCTCTGTTCGCAACTCGCGGCTGGAATCATGGTCAAGAAACGCTCCGGCCACATTATTAATGTCGGCTCTTATTCCGCGATTCACCCTCCCATCGGCCAGACCGCTTACGCCGCCGCCAAGGCCGGACTGATTGGATTGACCAAGAGTTACGCCAAGGAGCTTGGAAAACGCAATGTGCAGGTCAACTGCATCCTCCCTGGCTTCCTCGAAACTAAGATGACAGCAAATATGGCCCCGGAAGCCGTTGAGACGGCGCTGAAGCGACATCTGCTGGGTCGGTTCAACACCGTGGAAGAGGCAGCTCGATTCGTTAGCTTCATCTGTTCGACCGAGAACATTTCAGGCCAGGTCTTCCAACTGGATTCGCGGGTCTGACACAAAGATGTCGCATGGGCTCAAAACCGGGTTGAAAGAATCGCGAGCTTCCCCTATGGTCCCGCTCTTCGAAATTCCATTCTCGAAAAACCTGGAGGGGTGGCAGAGTGGTTGAATGCACTGGTCTTGAAAACCAGCAGGCCGCAAGGTCTCGTGGGTTCGAATCCCACCCCCTCTGCCATCAAAGGGCCGGTCCTGCGCAGCGGGGCCGGCCCTTTGATTTCGGGGATCGGATTTGAACACGGTTCGACTCGCAGAGAGCGCCAGCGAACGGAGAGATCTCGGGAGCCAA
>JABSSQ010000469.1 GCA_013213905.1 Verrucomicrobiales bacterium
GGAATGGGGTAGCGGAAATGCCATTCGCCGCGGTGACATGAAGCTGGTGCGTCACAACAACGGCGATTGGGAACTTTATAATCTCGCCAAAGATCGCACCGAACTGAACGATCTGGCGAGTGAGATGCCGGAACTGGTTTCAGAACTCGACGAGGCCTGGAACGACTGGTGGAAAACCTGCACCGGAACTGAATACAAGAAGTAGACTCAGGAAGCAAAGATGGGAGAGAACACGAAACTGATGAGAAAGCAGCCACATCGACTGATGGGGCTCCTCGCATGGATGGCCATTGGGCTCACCGGCTTCCTCCTGGCATCTGAGAAACCTAACATTCTCCTCGTTCTTTCCGACGACCACAGCCTCCCTCACGTTGGCGCCTACGGTTGCACCAATTGCGAGGAGCTTTCGCTCACTCCCAACCTGGATCGCTTTGCCAAGGAAGGCATGCGCTTCAACCGCGCCTACACCGCCGCTCCGCAGTGCGCACCTTCACGCACATCGATGTTCGCGGGACGCTCCCCCATCGGCCTGCGCGCGACCCGCTTTGCCCAGCCCGCTTCCGCAGACACCCCCTTCTTTACCGACCTGCTTCGCGACGCCGGCTACTGGACCGGCTTGGATGGACGCCATCAGCATCTCGACGGTAAGAAGAAGGATGCGGACCACATCTCCGAGATGCTCGTGCAGGAAGACATGCGCGGCGAAACTTTTGAGTCCAGATTCGACCACTTCGTCCAGGGCATCGGAACCAAGGCGGAAGCGATCCAGGACATTCCCGATATCTTTTCCGGCATTCTCGACAAAGTCCCAGAGGCCCAGTCTTTCTTCCTTTACTTCGGCTTCAGTCAGCCCCATCGGAAATGGGGAGACGACCACGAAGGCATCGATCCCGCCAAACTTCAGCTGCCGCCCGACTGGCCGGACCTCCCCGAAGTCCGTCTCGACTACGCCCGCTATCTCGCTGAAGTGCGCGATCTCGACACCGGCTTCGGTCACCTCATGCAGGTTCTCGACGACCGTGGCCTCAGCCAAAACACCCTCGTTATTTTCATGGGAGACAACGGGGAGGCCCTGCTCCGTGGAAAGGGCACCCTCTACCAGCGCGGCATCAACGTTCCCTTGCTGATTCGCTGGCCTGAAAAAATCGAGGCCGGTGTTGTCTCCGAGTCACTCATCAGTGGAGTTGACCTGGCTCCCACCATTCTCGACGCCGCCGGGCTCTCCCCCGCCCCCGGCATGACCGGAGTGAGCTTCCAACCGCTGCTGCTCGGTCAACCCATGGAAGAACGCATCGGGGTCTACGCGGAACGCGGCTGGCACTGGGGACCAATCACGCGAACTGACGGCTTTGATTTATCGCGCTCTATCACGACAAAGAATTATCACTTCATCTACAATGCTCTCCCGGATCGCAGCTACACGCCGGTGGACATGGCCTCAAACAACATCGCCTGGGAGGCGATCAAAAAGGCCGCAACCTCCGGCAGCCTTCCCGAGCCCCATCAGCATCTTTATTTCCGAAACCCCCGCCCGTTGTTCGAACTCTACGACCTGAAGAGAGACCCCTTCCAGCTCAACAATCTTGCCGGTAAAGGCAGACTGGAATCCACTGAAAACGAACTTCGCGAGAAACTTGATCGCTGGATGATTCGCGAGGGAGACTACCTGCCCCTGCCCAGCCACGCCCGGGTCGTTTCGAAGCAATAGAACTAGCAGGGTATTCCGTCCCCCCGATTTGGTCCGAAGTGTACAGCCCTACCGTCGCCAAATAACTTTCACATCGGGCCTGGATTCACCGATTCGTAAATACCTCGCTCGTAGCGACGTTCACAATGAGGTTGCGGAATCCTCGGCCCTCTTCGAGTGACCGCTTCGCAATCGCCTCGAGCTCGAGGTGGTCGCGATAGGTCATGGGGCGACCGGCTGCGTAGGTCAGCAGCTTGTCGGTCAGCCCTTTGGCAAAGGTATCCTTCCGCTCAAGCAAGACCTGCTTCAGCTCGGTCGGATTGGAGAACGCCTCACCCGAACGCAACTCAGCCACACCATCGACAGGACGGCCAGGGTGATAAATCGTCTTTCGCTCGGGACGACTCCAGCGACGGCTCCGGAAGTAAGTCTCCCGAAAGCCCCCCACCGGATCGAAGTATTCCAAAGGAAAGCCAAAGGGATCAATCTTGGCATGGCAGTCGGCACAGGATTCGATCTCGCTGTGCTTGGCGAGACGCTGCCTGATCGTCGTGGCACCACGCACATCGGGATCGAGCGGTTCCACATCGGGCGGAGGCGGGGGCGGCGGTGTACCCATGAGATTCTCCAGCACCCAGATGCCGCGCACCACCGGAGAGGTGTCGATCCCGTTCGCACTCAGGGTGAGAATACTGGCCTGCCCTAACAGGCCTCCACGAGGACTCTCCGCCGGCAGGGAAACCTGGCGAAGATGAATCCCATCTACATCCTCAAGTCCATAGTGACGCGCCAGGTCCTGATTCACGAAGGTGTAATCCGAATCGAGGAAATCTGTCAGCGGGGCATTCGCCTTCACCGCATTCTCCACGAAGGCGAGGGTCTCGGCTTTCATCGAATCCTCAAGCCCATGCTGATAATACTCCTGAAACTTCAACGAATCCGCCGGCATCGAACCCAGCTTATCAAGGCGCAACCAACTGGTGGCGAAGCCTTCGACAAAGGCCTCACTCCTGGGATCTTCCAACATGCGGAAGACCTGTTTGCGAACCACCTCGGGTTTCACCAACTCATCTTGCTGGGCCAATCCGAACAGCTGCCCGTCCGGCATGGAACTCCACAGGAAGTAGGAAAGGCGATTCGCCATTTCCCACGACGTCAGCTTGCCATTCTCATCGCCGGTTTCTTTGAGATAAAGGAAATCCGGAGACACCAGCACTGCCTTCAGCGCCATGTAGAACGCCTCTTCTTTGGTACGCTTCAGTTCCTTAACCGCACGCTCAGCCAGCTCAATGTAGGGCTCGTAATCCTTTGGGCCCACCGGGCGGCGAAAAGCTTTTCGGGTAAAACGTTTCAGGGCTAACTCCAGGTCCAGATCTTTAATATCGGTCACGCCTCCGGCAAACTCATTCTGGGCTCGTGAGCGGAAGGTCTTGTGAATCGGCCCCTGCATCACAAACTCGTGCACCCGGATCATGGGCCCCTTCCAGACATCGGAAACGATGCGACCGGGAACGGCCGTGTCCGGCTTGATGTGCCAGGCGTGCGCTCCCTGCTTCCCGCGGAACTCCACGTCGGTGTGGTACTTTTCGAGAATGTCCCGCATCCAGTAGTCGGAGGGACCGGGACCGTTGTCCCAGTTGATCATTGGCACCGCGCCCTTGTCGAGCCACACGGTCACTTCAAAGTCCTGCGCTTCGTGGTCCTTGAGATCCCACCAGCCGATCTTGGTCCGTGATTTCACGCCGGCGGCAGCAATGCCCTTCCTGCCATCCGAGATGTAGAGCCCCAACTGCATCGGCGGTGTCAGATCCGTCGGAATCATGGACGGGTCGTAGGGATGCGTGAGACGATGAATCGCTTCCGCGTTGATCGTGATGCGGTAGTAGCCCGCTTCCTCGATGCCCCGATTCACAAAAGGACGAGGGTAGGTTCCGAGGTCGAACTTCTCGCTGAGCTGCTTCGCACCCGCTCCGATGTCGAGGTACTTGCCGGGCGTCGCGACGCGATACATCCACGGCGTCACCGCCATTCTCGATTCGTAGCCCCAGGACTCCGGTTGAAACTCGATGCGTCTCGGATTCGGCGTCTCACCGAAATGAAACGCCATCCGCACATACTTGTTGGCCGCGTCGAGGTACGCCTCGAGATGGGCATCACTCAAGTTGAGCGCTTCGCCAATGTTGGTGAAGCCGTGGTATTCGTCATCGGCCGGAAAGTTGGCGGTCAGATCCTTAGTCAGACCATCCAAGCCGAGAAGGTCGCGCATCGTGTTGCAGTACTCTTCCCGGTTGAGGCGGCGAAGTACGGTGACGTTAGAGCGGTTGTCTTCTTCGAGCGACAGCAGCGTGTCGGTCAGCCAGGCCGTGGTCGCCTTGACCTCTTCACTCTTTGGCTGCTTCACCCCCTTCTTGTCCGGTGGCATTTCGCCGAGATTGAGCTGGTCGAGCACATCCTGGAGGACATAGACATTTTCAATATCGGCCACATCGACTCGCCACTGATCGCCCTCTCTGGAGAAGAAATCGTGCAATACGTAGTCGCCTTTATCCTCATCCGGACCGTGGCACTTCACGCAGTAATCCTGGAGGAACGCATGGACGTCGTTGTCGAGCGTGATGTATTTGGGCTGAGCGAACGCGGTGCCTGCAAGCAAGCATGACAAGGTGACCAGGTGAGGGAGTGACCAGGAGAGGGAGTGACCAGGTGAAGAGGTGAAGCTGGCGCCCACTTTCGAAAACCCCATCTTCATCCTCACTTTAATTTTTGTTCCAGAATCTCTCATCCGTTTTGTCACCGTGTCACCCGGCCGCCGCGCGGTTGTCACTTTGTCACCGAGATCGCTAGGCGATCTCAAGCCCCGTCAAGGTTCCGGTGGAATTATTGAACTGATCGATCTCCAACCCGAAGTTCTGCAGCATCGTCAGGTAGAGGTTGCACAGCGACACCGAGGTCTTGCCGTTGCGCGCGTAGTGCTTGTGTTCCCCGTGCTTGAATCCGCCGCCCGCAAGGACGACCGGCAGATCGCGCAGACTGTGAGAATTACCGTTGCTCATACCACTTCCGAAGAAGGCCATGGTGTTGTCGAGCAAGGTCTCGCCATTGGGTTCCTTCACTTCCTTGAGCTTGTCGAGAAAACGGGAGAACTGGCCCGTGTGGAAACACTCCACCAGCGCGAGTTCATCCATCACTGACTGAACCTGCCCGTGATGTGAAAGGGAGTGATACCCGGTGCTGACACCGGCAATACCACCACTCTCTTTGCCGAGGTCGGTGAAACTCAGGCTGATCACCCTTGTAGAATCGGTCTGCAACGCGAGCACCATGAGATCGTAAAAGAACGGTGTCTTGTCATGCAGGGTGAGTTCATCAATCCCTTCGGGCAGGGTATAGTCGGTCGTTGGTTTTTCACGATTGAGCCAGCGCTCGCTCTGCTCGATGCGACCCTCCAGCTCCCTGACCGACGTATAATACTGGTCCAGCTTTTCCTTGTCGGAAGCCCCCAATCCTTTCTCGAAAGACTTCGACTGATCCCTGACGAGGTCGAGGATGGACTGCTTATTCTGAAAATCCCGCTCAATCCGCGTGCGAGACTGTGCGTTGTCTTTTCGAAAGAGCAGGCTGTAGAGCCGTTCCGCCTCCTCCACCATCGGGATCGCGTTGCCGTTGCGTGTCCACGATAGCGTGTGCTCCTGCCCCGTTTCGCAGCCGAGCACGAGCGAGGGGTAGCGAGTCTCTCCGCCCACGAACTGAGCCGCTTTCTGATCGACGGAAATATTGGCTTCGGCGTATCCCTTCGTCTGGGTCACCGGAATACCGGAGAGAAAGTACTTCGTGCTGTTGTGCCCTCCACCGAGGTTGTGGTCGAGCCCGGAAAAAACCGTAAAATCGTCCCGATGAGCCGCCAGAGGCTCCAGTAGCCGGGTCATCTCGTAATCCCGCCCCACCTTTTCCGGGTGAAAATAGTGAGGCATCAGCCCATAGAAAATCCCCGTCGCAGTCAGGCGTTTCGGCGAAACCGCATTGGAATCGTCGGCCGTACTTTCAAGCAACGGCAGGGCCAGCAACGATCCTCCGGCTCCCTGAAGGAAACGGCGTCGGCCCACGGCTTTCAATGGTCGATTCATCAATGAAATTAGTCTTCTAGTAGCAAAGGTCGTTCAATGGTCAAATCTATCATAGATTCGGTCATTCCGGGGTCTCCGACCAGATCCTGATTTCCGTGAGCAAATTTCTGTTACCTTTCGACTTCTGTGGACATGCGGTCGCGCCCCACATCCTGGGGCGGCTGACTTTTTCAAGGCATTGACGATTTCGTAGGAATCAGGGACGCTCCAAGCTCAATGAACCACTTTTTTGCCCGCTGCATCCTCCTTCACTTCTGCCTTCTGCCGGTCACCTTCTGCCTCGCCGCAGGCCCAAAACCCAACGTCGTCATTCTCTACACCGACGACCAAGGCACGCTCGATGCGGGCTGTTACGGATCCGACGATCTCCACACCCCCACGATCGACCGTCTCGCACGAGACGGCGTCCGCTTCACCCAGGCCTATGCCCATACCGTTTGCTGCCCGTCGAGAGCTGCTCTCTTAACCGGACGGCACCCGCAGCGCTCCGGAGTCAATTCCTGGACCCAGAACAACATCAACGGACCCGATGGGGTCAACATGGCCCTGGAGGAAGTGACCCTCGCCGAGATGCTCAAGGACGCCGGCTACCGCACCGGCCTCTTCGGCAAATGGCACGTCGGTTCCCACCGCGACTTCGGCCCCATGAAGCAGGGCTTCGATGAATTCTTCGGCATCCGCAATGGCTTCATCGATAACTACAACCACTACTTTCTCCACGGCGAGGGATTCCACGATCTCTTCGAAGGCACCACCGAGGTCTTCAAAGATGGTGAATATTTCCCGGAACTGATCACGGACCGTGCCCTCCAGTTCATCGACAAGAACCAAGACAGCCCCTTCCTCCTCTACATCGGCTACAACATTCCCCATTACCCCGAGCAAGCCCTCGCCGAACACACGGAACTCTACAAGGATGTGCCCATGCCCCGCCGTTCCTACGCGGCCGTTATGACAACGACGGATCACTACATGGGGCTGGTCATGGAGAAACTCGATGCACTCGGTCTCACCGAAAACACCATCGTGATCTTTCAAAGTGACAACGGACACTCCGCCGAGGACAACAAGGGCGTCCGCGTCGACAACCACAACAGCGGCTTTCCCAAGGGCCACTACTACAGCGCACACGGGGGCGGCGGCAACACCGGCAAGTGGATCGGCGCCAAAGGCACCTTTCTCGAAGGCGGTGTGCGCGTGCCCGCTGTCGTGAGCTGGCCGGCTGGACTGCCCAAGGGCATCGTGCGCGACCAGGCCGTCACCATCATGGACTGGCTGCCCAGCCTCGTGGAATGGTGCGGCGCTGAATCACCGAAACTCGAACTCGACGGACGCAGCCTGCAGCCCATCATCGATTCCGCAGAGGCCCCCAGCGCCCACCCCGTTCTTTACTTCCAATGGCAGAAAAAGTGGGCCGTTCGTGAGGGGGACTGGAAACTGCTCATGGCAGGCAAAGCACCCCAGCTGCTCAACCTTGCTGACGACGAACCTGAAGCGAAAGACTACGCCAGCGAAAAACCTGACATCGTCACCTCACTCCAGGCGCTTTATGACGCCTGGGCAAAGGATGTCTTCGAAGGCAAAATGTTGGACTAAGCTAGCCGACCTACCCAAAGATGAGAATCACCGCTCTATTCTGTCTCCTCTTCGCGACTACCTTCGCGATGGCGGAGGATCGCCCGCCGAACATCCTCTTGATCATGGCCGATGATCTCGGCGCCGATTGCCTGCCCGTGTATGGCAACACCATTTACTCCACCCCCCACCTCGATCGCCTCGCCGGGGAAGGAGCTGTCTTTGAGAATGCCTATGCGACTCCGGTTTGCAGTCCGACCCGCTCCATGATCATGACAGGGCTCTACCCGAATCGCACCGGGATCCTGGAGCGCATGGACAGCCCTGCTGACCGGAAAAACCACAACAATCGGCTCCCCGCCCACATCAAAACGTTCGGGCACCTGTTCAAAGAGGCCGGCTACGCAACCGCCATTGCCGGCAAGTGGCACCTGGGGCACTTCCAACGCTACCCCGATCAGCCCAACAGCCACGGATTCGACGAACATTGCCTCTGGGTGCAGTTCTGGGACGACAAGAAACGCAGCCGCTACTACGCTCCCTGCAATTGGGAGAACGGCCACTACGTCGAACACAGCAAGGAGGTTTTCGGACCCGACTACTACTGCGACTTCCTCATCGATTTTATGGAGCGAAAAAGGGACCAACCTTTCCTGGCTTATTTCCCGATGAACCTGATCCATAGCCCTTTGATCAATCCTCCCGGCGATCAAACCGCCGCGGAGGTCCACTTTCCCGAGAATCTCGGGAAGAATGAGCGCATCAACGGCCGCATGGTCCACTACATGGACGGCCTGGTCGGGCGCCTGCTTCAAACCCTGGAAGACCTCGAACTCTCCGATGAGACGATCGTGATATTCACGGGCGACAACGGCACCTCCCCCAATCTGGTCTCGCAACTTGGCGACTTTCACCTGCGAGGAGCGAAGCGCACCATGAATGAAGCCGGCACCCGAGTCCCCTTTCTCGCAAAGTGGCCCGGGAAAATTCCACCCGGAGAACGCGACGCTCTCTTTTGCCTCGCCGACATTCTTCCCACCTTGGCAAGCTTCGCCGACATCCCCCTCACTCACGACGTCGATGGACTCGATTTATCCCACAACTTCTATGACCTGCCGGGCGAGGACCGAGAGTTTATCGCGATGGCATTTGAGGGAGATTGCTACTTCGTGCGCGACAAGCGATTCCGCCTACACGAAGACGGTCGGCTCTACGACGCCCCCCTGACCGATATTAAATCGCGCTATCACTTTGAACCCATGACCTCGTCTGAAACCGTGGCCAACGATCGTGCCCGCCTCCAGCGACACCTCGAGGAATTCATGGTGATCCAGCAGACCGACACCTCCTATCACATCGTCCCGTTCGGAACCGACGGCGACAGCTACAAGAACGCTCAGCAGGCGAAGACCAGGAAGACGCCCTGAGCCATTGGTGACTCAGAATTTCTCCACGTGAGGCCAGCCCGGCACGTCGACCTTGATCGGCTTCCGTTCCTCATTCATCGGGTGGAACTGGAGCTCCACTTCCCGCTTCGCCGTATCGAAAAGTAGGATCCCGTAACCGTTCAATCCGTTACCAGCGCCGTACATGGTGATCTTGTTGCCGAAGCGATCGTGAAACTCCCCGGTGTTTTCGGGCACGCCTGGTTCGCGATTCTCACCTGGCTCCAACGGCTCCCACTTGCGACTGGCGCGTGATGAGAAGGACGGAAAGGAATAGGTCACTGGACCGTCGTTAAACTTCTCACGCCCGTGACGACCCAAGGTCCCGAGGTGAACGTCGCCGTGCAGCAGCACCACCGGCGCATCGCCAATCGCTTCCAGGGCACGGTTGCGCCCGGACTGCGGCCAGGCGTTTGAATCGGTATCAGCCGAAGTCGGTGAATACATCGCAATGTGAGCCCACGGACTGGAGGAGATCACGGCACCAATGCCCTTGGATTCGGTCAACTGATCCGCCCATTTCTTGAGGAACGCTTCCTGCTCCGTTCCTAACAATTGCAGATCCGGTCGATCGAGCTGAGTGCAGTCATAGTCAGGATCGAGCACCACCTCGATTCGGAAGTCCGTCCTGCGAGGATTGGGCCACTCGAAACCCGGAGGCGCAATCAGCTCTTTAATCACCTCCGAAGGTGCGCTCTTGAACTTGCGGTCTTCGAGAACGGCAAAATCAACCCCGCCATAATTCACCGCCGTGTAAAAAGCGCGCACCCCATCACCATGAGGCCCCGGATTCACGGCATCCGGAAGGTTTCCCACCTGGGTGAACTCTGCTGCATTGACCCAGTCGGGATGTGTCGGATAGCCACCGGTGGTTCGATCCCCATTCATGCGAACGCCTCCACGCCCCCACAGGTCATTGGCGAAGACATCGTGGTCATCGGTGATCATGATGGTGGGGCGATCCCGCATCAGTTCGCCGAAGGCTTCACCAAATTTACGATACTTTTCGAGGTAGTTCTTCATTCCCTTGGGAACCTCCTCTTCGGTCATCGCCCGAAACATGGGACTGCCGTAATCGTTTTCGTAGATCTGGTCGCCGGTGAAAATAACAAGATCCGGATCGTGATCGATGACTTCACCGATCGCCTCGGTCCACGGCCAACCGATATCCTTGTGGCAGGAAAAACCCGCCACTTTCAGGACCGAGCCTTCCTTCGGCTCAGCTTTGAAGGTGCCTTCCCATTCTGATTCGCCAGTGGTGACTTTGAAGAGTCGCTCCTCATGACGAGGCCAGGACTCCAATTCGAAAAGCGCGGTCGCGGTCAGCGAATGAACGGGTTGAGTCTGGGTCTCCGTCCATTCGTCTGATTTACCCTCCCGAAGCCACAGCGTCACGACCTCACCGTTATACGCCTCGGTTGGATCGGTATCGAGGTGCACCAACAGCTTCATCGTGCCCTGATGCTGGAGATATTGGCTCCAGAGAATTTCGGTGGCGCTGACAGTTGAGGTCACGAGACCGACAAATACGGTCAAATAAGCAAGGGGAATCAGATTTTTCATAGGATGAGGCAGAGCCAATGATCGGAATCATCACGGATTCCAGTCCGGGAATCAATTATCTCAGCTAACACCATCCCGTATCGAACGATGGCAGCATTTGAATCTTGTCGCCAGTTCTAACGGCGTTTCACGGTGACGAAGTAGGCGCCGCGAACCCAGTGACCGCCCTCGTCCTTCAAGGCCGTCTGGAGAATGGCCGGACCCCGCTTCAAATCGAGTGTGAATGTCACATCGGTGTCGAATGGCTGAATCTCTTTTGATTCGCCAACCGCGGAAGCCTCACTTCCTTTGTCATCGACGAGGCGCATGCTGATCGAATGTATAAAAAGCATCCGACACCAGACCGCTTATGCCTAGTGTCCTATGCCTTTTGCCTCTCTCCACTCTAGCCAATCATCTCCGGAATAATCTTTCCTCCAAACTGGGACAACTGTTTGTATCGCCCGCCATGGAAGTAGGTCAGCTTGTTATCATCCAAACCTAACAGGTGCAAAATAGTGCAGTGCACATCGCGGATCGGGTGAACCACGTCGACGGCCTCGGCACCGAGCTCGTCGGTCGCACCGATGATGGAACCTTTCTTCACACCACCGCCGGCGAAGAGCATCGTCATCGCATCGACGTTGTGACCACGTCCGAGTGAGTAGACACCGCCGCGCTTGTTGTTGTCCGGTGTGCGTCCAAACTCACCGGTCCAGATCACAAGGGTATCGTCGAGCATGCCACGACGCTTGAGATCCTTGATGAGACCGGCCATGCCTTTGTCGACGCTGCGGATACGGGATGAATGACCTTTCTCAAGGTAGTCGTGACTGTCCCAGCCACCGGAGAAGATCTGCACAAAGCGAACCCCCTTCTCCACAAGACGACGTGCCATGAGGCATTGCTTGCCGAAGGTCTCGGTTTCTTTGTTGTCGAGACCGTAAAGCTCCTTGATGTGCTCGGGCTCGCTGTCGATATCGATCACACCGGGCACCTCCATCTGCATGCGGTAGGCGAGCTCGTAGTTTTCAATGCGGGAAGCCAGCGCGTCGTGCTGCGGGTGCAGAGTGGCGTGTTTCTCATTGAGGAACTTGAGTTCGTCGAGCGCCTTGCGCTGATGCTCGCGAGATTTAAAGGCCTGCGAGTTCAGGTCAAGAATGGGAGAACCCTCAGGACGAAGGCCGGTGCCCTGAAAGTGCGCCGGCAGGAAGCCATTGCTCCAGTTACGGGAACCACCCTGTGGCAGCGCGAGTTCGGTCATGACAACGTAACCGGGCAGATTCAGGTTCATGGAACCGAGACCATAGTTCACCCAGGAACCCACTGCCGGATCTCCGCCGAGGCGGCTGCCGGTGTTCATGTGAAAGAGGGCTTCGGGGTGATTCAGTGACTCAGCCTGGCAGCCGCGGTAGTTGCAAAGTTCGTCGGCCACCTCGGGATCCGCCATGTGGATCCACTGGTCGCTCATGTCCATTCCGGACTGTCCCACCTTGCGGGAACCGAAGGGACTGCCGACGAAGAACTTGAATCCGGTCTCCAGACCCGCCGCCAGCTTGGACTCCTGCTTATGCAGTTCCTGGAGCTTCGGCTTGGGATCAAAGGTGTCCATGTGACCCGGACCACCTTCCATGAAGAGCATGATGACATTCTTGGCCTTGGGGGAATGCATCGGCTTCTTCGGCGCGAGCGGTCCGCCTGCGACGCTGGTTCCGAGACCATCAGCAGCCAGCATGTCGGTCATGGCAAGGCCGCCGAGGCTGGCGCCGAGACCGTAGAGGAACTCGCGGCGCGAACCGGCCGTCGAGATGGGTCGTGAACAAAGATTCTGAGTCATGACTGATTGGGAGTTTGTTGTTAAAAGGTTTTTTAAACCGCTGATGGGCGCTCATTGGCGCTGATGCACTATTAGATCAGGGCTTGTGTTAGGAATTCTTTAATGATGAAACGCTTCCATTCGACTGCTTCGGTTGGGCCGAAATTAATGAGGTAGCCGACTGGCTTGCGCGTAATTCGCATGTAGTTCATGAGCTGTGCTTCGTGCTCTGTCAGGAGTTTCGTGACCGCCTTCAGCTCAACGATAATTTCGGAATAGGCGATGAGATCCGGGATGTAGGACTTTTCTAGTTTCTCGCCTTTGTAGAAGACCGGGAGCGAGACCTGTGATTCGAATGGAATCGACTTTGAGCCCAACTCCAGTTCGAGGCATTCCTGATAGATCTCCTCACTCAAGCCACCTCCCATCTCATTGTGAACTGCGAAAGCAGCCCCCATGAGCGAAAAGCCCTCATCAGAGTATGGCTCGTTAGACTTCATCGTTAAATCAGCGAATATCAGCGCCCATGAGCGGTTTACCTATTCTCAGTATACGTAAGAAAACTCGTTCGTGTTAAACAGCAGCAGGCAGACATCCGCCAGCGCTCGGGTCTCGGCGTCGACGTCGGACGCCTTGAGGTCAGGCTGATAGTTGTCGAACTTCGGCAGGATCTCTTCGTATTCGAAGATCTCGCCGGAGAACTCTTCCACCAGTGAGCGGGTGATTTGAGTCGGGTATTCCGGTGCGGCTGGCGTCACGCCCGCGTGGTAGTCCTCCATCTCGTTGAGATAAGCGACGAGACGCTTCATCTCGGCGGGATCGGCCTGGCGCCCCAGTGCCCGCATGAAGGCCTGGTTGATCTGCGTCTCCGCATCGCTGGCCTGCTCTTTCAGGCTCTTCGCAAAGGCGATGGATCGATCGGTGATGAGGTCGCTGTTGAGCAACGTAAAGGCCTGGGGAGAAACCGCGGCATCGTCCCGCATTTCGCAGGCATCGTTCGGGTTCGGCTGATTGAACAGCTCAAGGAACGGATCGGCCATGCCGCGGACGCGGTAGGCGTAGATGGTGCGACGATTGCGCTGCTGCGGAGTCGGGTCCGGCTGGTAAGCCGGGGCGAGGGAGAACTGGATCATGCGGGGCTGCAGAGCCACCTCCATGTTGATCTCCGGGTTGATCGGGAATCCGCCACGTGCGTCCCGGAGCTCGCCGGTGATGGCGAGGAAGGAGTCGCGCATTTCCTCAGCCGTGAGACGACGGGTCGGGAAGTAAGCGAGCAGAGCATTGTCAGGATCGTTGGTCGCGATGTATTCGCGCTCCGGGTGATGACTGGCCTGCATGTAGGTGTCCGACATCATGATGAGACGGTGGAGACGCTTCAGCGTCCAGCCGTTCTCGACGAAGTCAGCCGCGAGCCAGTCGAGCAACTCGGGATGGGTCGGTTTCTTGCCGCTGGCACCGAAGTTGTTCGGATTGCCGGCGATGGCTTGACCGAAATGCTGTTGCCAGACGCGGTTCACGAAAGCACGAGCCGTGAGCGGGTTGCGCTCATCAGCGACCCACTTGGCAAAGTCGAGACGACGACCTTCAAGGCCTTCAGTGGTCGCGTAGGGATCTTCGTCACCCGCGTTTTCCACGGGCACGCCAAGGGCACTGAGCACGCCGGGAGTCACCGCTTCGCCGGGCGCCTCAAGAGCCCCTCCGGTGTAGATGAAGTTCTCCGGCTTCCATTTTGCGTCCTGCTTCTCATCCATGGTCAGGCTACGACCATTGTTATTCTTCTTCGTGCCGGAGTAGACCGCCTGGGCCATCGGCTCGGAGCGCTGGAGACGACGCTTCCAGAGCCAGTCATCCTGCTCACGCACCTTGAGCTGCCCCTGCTCGGTGATGTTGAGACCGACATGGCGCGGCGGCTTCATGTCATCATCCATGTCTTTTCGGTCGGCCTGATTGAAGTAGGGCAGATCATTTTCCGTGTACCACTGCTTCGCCGCGTTCTCGCGCTTGGCGATGAGCTTGTTCTTTTCCTTCAGCGCATACTCGTGCATCTGCTTGGTGAATTTGCCGACCGCCTCGAGGCTGTCCGTGTTCTCCTTTTCGAGGAAAGGCACGTTGCGCTCCGCCATCTGGGTGGAGGCGAACACCGAATACATGCGGTAATAATCCTTGGTGGGGATGGGGTCGAACTTGTGATCGTGGCACTTCACACAACGCATCGTGGTCGCAAGGAAGGTCTGACCGACAGAGTTCACGACATCGTCGAGATAGATCTGGCGAGCCTCGGGCTGCTTCACCATCGCATTGTCCCAGGGACCCATGCGGAGAAATCCGGTCGCGACGATGAGCTCAGCTTCTTCGGGGCTGTAGTCTCCCTTGAGGCGGGTCGCGTGAACTTTATCCTTACCCTTGCGCTCGGCCACGGAGAGATCAGCCAACTCATCACCGGCGAGCTGCTCGATGATGAAATCGTTGTAGGGCTTGTCTTCATTAAAGGCGCGAATCACATAGTCGCGGTAGCGCCACGCATTGGAACGCTCGTAGTCATTCGACATGCCGCCGGTGTCAGCGTAGCGGGCCACATCGAGCCAGTGCTGGGCCCAGCGCTCACCGTAGTTGGGGCTGTCGAGCAGGCGGTCAACGAGGTCGGACCAGGCTTGCTTCGGATTGGCGTTCCAGGCCTTCGTGAACTGAGTCGTCTCTTCCGGTGTCGGCGGCAGGCCGGTGAGGCCGTAGGTCGCTCGACGCAACAGCACCATGCCATCCGCCCGCGGCGCCGGCTTGGCCTCGGCTTCCTTGAGCTTGGCGTGAATGAATGCGTCAACAGGGTTAGCTCCCTCATTCAACCCTGTTTGGTCCGCACCGGGAACCTCGGGTTGCACAACCGGCTGGAAGGCCCAGATGTCTTCGGGCTTGTAACGACGGAAAGTCCAGTCATCACCGAGACCACCGCTGGTCTTTACGATCATGCCGTCAGCCGTCACTGCCTTGCGGGCGTTGACCTCGCGAATCGCGAGCATGGTCTTGTCGGAAGGCCATACCGCACCGGCGTTGATCCACTCTTCGACGAGGGCCACTTCCGCTTCAGTGAGACGATCGTTCTTCTTCGGAGGCATTTCGAAATCGGGATCCTCCCAGCGAATCGCTTCCATGAAGAAACTTTTCGAAGCGTCCCCCACGATCATGACTTCTTCGCCAAAGGTGTCGCCACCGGCAAGCAGGCCTTCGCGAGTCAGCATGTTATAATCGCCGTCGATATCCTCGGGATCATCGCCGTGACAACCGTTACACTTTTCGGCGAGCAAAGGCTGCACCTTGAGCGTGAAGAGGCGGTCTTCCTTGCTGAACCTTGGAGCTGCTTTTTTCTCTTCAGCATCCAGCGAACCGGCAGCGATCGTCAGAGCAGCACCGGCCGCCAGGAATTGTTTTCCAAACAGGAGTTTCATGGATGTGTCAGGGTTTTCCGATTTCGTAAAGTTCCTTGATCTCGGAAGCCGTCAGCGCCTCGGAGAAGATAGCAAACTCGTCGATGGAGCCGTTCAGGTTGCGGACCGCGAACTCGGGCTCGTCGCGGGAGGGGTCACTCCAGTTACCAATAGAAGCGGCACCGATGTTCACCATGGGTGCACGAAGGTTCTCATTTTCGATGTGATCAATGGAGACCGGCTCGCCATTCACGTAATGGGTGATGGTCCAGTCCTCAGTGTTGTATACCGCAGCCAACTGCATCCACTGACCGGCTTTCTCGGGCGTCCAGATCACAGGAGAGTACGCGATATGCTTGTCAGCCTTCCCGACTCTCTTGTCTGCGTCCTGGGCTTTCACTGAGAAGAAGAGGCGACCATCGTCCATGATCTGCCAGTGAGGATCGTGCAGTTCATGTCCGTCTGTCAGGAAAAGAGAATTGTACCAACGGTCGAGACTGTGGATCTGAACCCAACAGTAGAAGGTCACTGCCTCGTGTTCTCCGGGCACATTGACGCGGACACGGCTGCCGGTCGAACCGAAGTCGAGGGCGTTCAGGTCTCCCCCGCCCCAGCGACTCGGGGCGCGCTGAGCTGCCACGATCGCTCCGTCACGACCGGCCGGCGTTTCATCGCGCAGGACGCGCTGCCAGTGACCGCTGCGGGTCATCGGGAAGTAGGCGAGCAACCGGCCATCGCGGGCCAGCTCCTGGCTGTGAGCCAACCAGCGATCTTCTTTCGTGAAGCGCTGGCTGGAAAGCTCCTGGACGCGGTCACCCACGAGAGTGAGCGACTCCGGATCAAAGGCCACCCGGGCGGAACCCTCTCCGATGGTGTGGCGAACCGACTCGCCATCCGTCAACGTGTCCATCGGCTCCATCGGGGAATACCACTCGACCTTACCGTTGATCACCGAGATATCGGCATGCTCGCGAGTCACATCGAGTGCGAACTCGGTGCCGAGGTCGACCACTTCACCACCGGCGGTGTGAATGCGAAAACCCTGGGCCGGCTCCGGGACGCGCGCCTGGACCTTCCCAAGGTCGACGGCCATCTCCATGGAGGAAAGCACTTCAAATTCGGCCTCACCTTCGATCACGACAGTGACGCCACTGAAAAGGTCGAGCTGGATGGTCCCGCTGGCGAGCTTAAGCTGTCCGGCAGGAACAAGGTCGCCCCGGTCGAGACTGATGCCGTCATTCCAGATGGCGTCAACCACTTCGCCGACGACGGCAAAACCACTGGCGACAGATTCGCTCTTGTCGGCGACCTCGTTGCTGGTGGGATCGGACAACCAACCGACCGCACCGACGAGCACGCCGATTCCGATCGCGGCCGCCGCGGCCCACCAGTTATTTCGGCTGGCCGGCAAAGGGGTGCGAAATTCGACCACCTTCTGCTCCTTCTCCTCGAGCTCCTTGAGACTCTCAGCATCAATCTCGAGCAGGGTCGCCAGTTCAAGGCGCTTGTAGTAGGCCTCGCGCGCCTCCGGATTGAGGTGCATCTCGGCTTCGAGGCGGACGAAGTCGACATCATCAATGACGCCGTCGAGCAATTCGTCGATGAGCTGATTGCGTTCTTCCGGTTTCATGATTCCAGAACCTTTCCGGTAGCGAGTTTGGATTCGACGCAATGGAGGAGGCGATTGCGAATCCGGTGAAGGGTGACTTTGAGGCTGCCCACGCTGCGATTGATCTGAGACGAATACTCAGCGAGCGGCGTGCCTTCGAAATAACGATGCTGAATCAGATCCCGGTCAGCGGGCTTCAGCTTCTGGAGGCAGCCTTTGAGTGCTTCCTGCTTGAGATCCAGGTCCCCGACGCGCTCCGGAAGCTCACTTGCGATGAGGTCTTCCATCTCTTCGCTGAACACGAGGCGGTCGCGAGAGTCTTTCTTGCGATAATTCAGCACCTCGTAACGGGCAATGCTGAAGATCCAGGCCTTGAAGTTCGTGCCCAGCTCGAAGTCGTCGCGCTTTTTCCAGATCGTAGCGTTGGCCTGTTGCGCCACATCAGCGGCGGCCGAATCACCGGGGAGAAGTGAAGCCACGTAGTAGCGCAGGGCCGACTGATGCTCAGTCAGCAGGGCTACAAATTCGCTGTCGTTGGCTTCGGAATGTTCCATCGGGGGGTCCGGTAACGGGTCCGGTAACTGATCGTTTTCCATGGGCAAATGCCTCTCGGCTCCCCGAGGTTAACAAATTCGGAAAAGAATTTGCCAGTTTTTGCCCGAGTCCCCTTGGAATCAGGGTTCGAGAAGATCAGATCCGAGGAAACCGCCGCATCAGTGCGGAAACGTTCATCACTTCAAAGCCGGAATTCCCAAAATCTCACGAGCCCGGTTTTGATTCGCCAATGCCTCCTCAAGGGTTGGCGCAGTAAACGTGACATGGCCCATCTTGCGACCATTTCGAGCTTCGTGCTTGCCGTAGAGATGGAGCGCGGCTCCCGGCATTTCCAGGACAGAAGGCCAGTCAGGGGATTCACCGCCAGGCCCCCAGACGTCGCCGAGAATATTCAGCATCACCGTCGGGCTGTGAGCACGAGTACTGCCCACCGGCAGTCCGGTGATGGCGCGCAACTGCTGCTCAAACTGTGAGACATCGTTCGCATCGATGGTGTGGTGACCGGAATTGTGCGGGCGAGGTGCCATCTCATTCACCAGCAGTCGCCCGTCTCCGGAGACGAAAAACTCGACCGCAAGAATGCCGACATATTCGAGCGCCTCGGCGATACCGAGTGACACTTTCCGGGCCTCTTCCATCACTGACTCCTCAATCCGTGCCGGCACGATGGTGACGTCGAGGATGTGATCGCGATGAATATTCTCGCCGGGGTCGTAACAAACGGTTCTTCCCTGCTGATCGCGCACCACGAGAACGGAGAGCTCCGCGGCGAGATCAATTTTCTCTTCGAGCACCGCACGCGGAGCGTCGAAGTGGGCCCAGGTTTCACCGGGGTCGGAATCACGAGTCACCGACAGTTGACCTTTGCCATCATAGCCGAACTCAGCGGTCTTAAGAATTCCGCCATTGTCAGGCAACTGCACGAGCGCTTCGGCCAGCGTTTCTGCGGAGTCGACGACGTGGTATGCGGCGCAGGGGAATCCATTATCGGAGAGAAAAAGCTTCTCACGTTCGCGATGCTGGCAGGTAGTGATAGCGAGAACGCCGGGCATCAGCGGCAAGGCCCCGGCAACCTTCTCAAGCAGATCGCGAGGAATGTTTTCAAACTCCACCGTCGCGACATCGGCTTCCTTGAGAAAGCGGGCCAGGCCGGTTTCGGAGTCGAACGAATCTTCGATCACTGAATCAGCCATCCCGGCGGGACCGGAGTCGGGACCACCGATCCATGAAATCACGCGATAACCCATGCGTCGGGCCACGATGGTGAGCATGCGACCGAGCTGACCTCCGCCGAGCACTCCAATCGTAGACCCTGGAAGAAGCGGCTGACTCATCAGACGTTGTCGATGGGCGGCAGTTCAGAGGCTTCCACCTTGGCGCGAAGCGACTCGCGATAGTCGGCCAGTTTCTGAGCCACGGCCGGGTCTTCGTTTCCGATCAGGGAGACTGCAAAGAGCCCGGCGTTGGTCGCTCCGGCGTCACCGATAGCAAAGGTCGCCGTTGGGATTCCAGCAGGCATCTGGACGATGGAAAGCAAAGAGTCGACCCCGTTAAGAACACGGGATTTCACCGGCACCGCCAGCACCGGCACAATCGTCATCGCGGAAGCCATCCCGGGAAGGTGGGCGGCGCCTCCTGCTCCTGCGATGATCGCTTTCAGTCCACGTTCTTTGGCGCTCTTGGAGTAATCGTAGAGCAACTCCGGAGTGCGGTGGGCGCTGACCACCTTTGCTTCGAAAGGAATGCCAAAATCCTGCAACACCTCGGCCGCCTTCGACATCGTCGGCCAATCGGAAGTGCTGCCCATAATAATCCCCACCTGGGGGGCTTCGCTGCTCGGGAGATCCGCCATATTTTTTTAAGGTTGCGTCACTGCAGCAGGGAGTTCTGATCACTCCTGCTACCGGGGTTTCCATAAACTGCGACGCGCAGGCTGTCGAGAGGGATTTGCCGAGGTCAGCCCACCTCTGGTGACAGTTGAAGTGACAGCTTGTTGAGCACAGGCACCTTTCAAAGCCCCACCGAAAACTTACAAATAGGCCCAAGATCAAATTGTTTTCCCCTTGTTAGGAGGCCGCGGCGCTGGCTATCATGAAAATGTGACTAAGCGAACAAACAATACGTATAACTATTATTGAAACTCATTATGAAAAAAGCATTCACACTTTCTCTTCTCGGTGCGGTGGCCCTCCTCGGTGTTTCCTGCACACCAGGCGAACGCGGTGCTGTGACTGGTGGCGCTATTGGCGCCGGCATCGGTGCCCTCGCCGGCAACAGCACGGGCGCTCTCATCGGTGGCGCGGTAGGTGCCGTGGCTGGTTCCGAAATCTCCAAGAATCGCGCTTATCGCAATCGCGGTTACGAACAGAACTACTGAGCCTTCACCCCCCTTAGAAACCCTATTACAATGAAGAAAACAATCACACTCTCCATGCTTGGCATCGCTGCTATGATCGGAACTGCATGCACACCCGGCGAGCGCGGCGCCGTGACTGGCGGCGCACTTGGTGCCGGAGTCGGAGCCCTCGCAGGTGGTAGCACCGGAGCCCTCATTGGCGGCGCTGTCGGCGCTGTCGCCGGATCTGAGATCTCCAAAAACCGCGCTTATCGCAACCGCGGTTACCGCGACGCCTACTAGGCGATCGATTTCAAAATTACTTTTGAGAGCGGAGAGCCAGAAGGCTCTCCGTTTTTTTATCTCCGCTTCCCAAGCCCGGAGAGTTTCAGACCACTCTCAGCTTGAAGAAAACAGCACCGAGCGGCGGGATATCCACCTGAATCGATTGGGGGCGATCGTGTGCCGGATGATCGGTCGCCGGAATGCCTCCACCGGATCCGGTATTGGATCCTCCGTAAAGCTGTGAATCGGAATTGAAGATCTCCTCGTAAAAGCCACCTTCCGGCACGCCGAGACGATAACCCATCCGCGGAACTGGAGTCGCATTCACGACCACAACAATGGTCTCGCCACCGCTACTGCGACGGACGAAAGAGAAAAGACTGTGCTTGGCATCGTTGTGATCGAGCCATTCGAAGCCACCGGCCACGTGATCCAGCTCATAAAGCGCCGGCTCGGAGGTATAAAGGCGGTTCAAGTCTTTGACCAGTTGCTGGATGCCCTTGTGCTCATCGTATTCCAGCAAGTGCCAGGGCAGGCTCTGAGCGTGATTCCATTCCTCGGACTGGCCGAAGTCGAGGCCCTGGAAGAGCAGCTTCTTGCCGGGATGGGCAAACATCCACGCAAAAAAGAAACGAAGGTTCGCCATCTGCTGCCAGCGGTCGCCGGGCATCTTTTGAACGATAGATCCTTTGCCATGCACCACCTCATCGTGGCTCAGAACGAGGACGTAATTCTCGTGATAGGCATAGATCATCGAGAAAGTTGCCATGCCGTGGTGATACTTTCGATGCACCGGCTCATGACTCATGTAACTAAGCGAGTCATTCATCCAACCCATGTTCCATTTGAAGCCGAAGCCGAGGCCGCCGGTGTCGACAGGGCGGGAAACACCCGGAAAGGCGGTGGATTCCTCCGCAATGGTCATGATACCGGGATTCTCATCGTAGCAGACCTGGTTGAGCTGCTTAAGAAACTCAATCGCCTCAATATTCTCGCGGCCGCCAAAGCGGTTCGGGACCCACTGCCCCTCCTCGCGTGAGTAATCGAGATAAAGCATCGAAGCCACTGCATCGACTCGAAGACCATCGATGTGGAACTCCTTCAGCCAGTACATCGCGTTGCTGATCAGGAAATTTCTCACCTCGTTGCGGCCATAGTTGAAGATCAACGTCCCCCAGTCCGTGTGTTCGCCCTGACGGGGATCAGCGTGCTCATAAAGTGCCGTCCCATCGAACTTGCCGAGGCCGTGAGCATCCTTCGGAAAGTGCGCCGGCACCCAGTCAACAATGACACCGATGCCTTTCTGGTGACAACGGTCCACGAAAGCCCGGAAGTCATCCGGATTGCCGAAGCGACTGGTCGGAGCAAAGAAGCCGCAGACCTGGTAGCCCCAGGAACCGTCAAAAGGAAACTCGGCCACCGGCATCAGCTCGATGTGGGTGTAGCCCATGTCAACGACGTAGTCGATCAACTCATCGGCAAATTCTGCATACGTCAGGAAACGGTTCTCTTCGTCGAAACGGCGTTTCCACGATCCGAGATGAACCTCGTAGACGGACATCGGAGAATGATACTGGTCAACCTCCGCCCGCTTCTCCATCCATTCGGAGTCACCCCACTCATACTGATTCAGGTCAAAGGTGATGCTGGCCGTCTGTGTCCCATGCTGGGAGAAGAAGGCAAAAGGATCGCTCTTGTTGAAAAGATTGCCCCCGGCACCCACGATCTCGAACTTGTAGTGCTCGCCCGTGCTGATGTGAGGAATGAAAATCTCCCAGACGCCGTTGTGATTGCGCATCGGGTGGACCCGACCATCCCAGGCATTGAAATCAGCCACCACACTGACGCGATAGGCATTCGGAGCCCAAACAGCAAAAGAGACCCCACTGACACCCTCCACTTCGCGAAGCTGGGATCCGAGACACTTCCACAGGTAACGGTGGCTGCCTTCTCCGAAAAAGTGCAGGTCCTGCTCGCCCAGCACGGGCCCGAAGGAGTAGACGTCGGCCTGCGGGTCAGTCAGATCATCGCCAAACTGGTAGCGTAACTGGTAGGCAAATTCCTCCGGCTTGTTTTCAAAGACGTGCTCGTAGAGCCCCGCAGGATCGATACTGGTCATTTCGATCTCATCCCGACCCTCGGGAATGACGATCACCCTGGCCGTACTTGGCCGAAAAACCCGCAACACCAATCCTGTTCCGGCAGGATTTTTATGGAGACCCAGAAATCCGAACGGATCCGAGTGGCGGGCCTCCAGGATCTGGGAAATCTCATTTGGGTCTGTGGTGTAAGTGCTTGGTTCTGACGACATCGCGGATCACTGTAGGTGGTTTTTCTATTTTTCCAAAGCAGGGAACTCAAGATTGGGTAGTTTGCCTAGCATCTTCAATGCCATGTTGCGAAAACCAAGGAAATTCAATCCGGACCCATTCGAGTATCATCAGGAGCTAACCCTGGAAATTGAGTCGCTGACGAACCTCGGACAAGGGGTCGCGCGAGTCGACGACTGGGTCGTTTTTGTGACCTTTGCCCTCCCCGGGGAAACGGTCCGCGCCCGTATATTCCGCAATTCGGCCAACTACTCGGAGGCTGACCTTCTTGAAGTAATTACGCCAAGTCCGGACCGGGTAGAACCCCGATGCCCGCTGTTTTCCCAATGTGGGGGCTGCCAGTACCAGAATCTGTCCTACGAAGAGCAACTGGAGTGGAAACAGCGCCAGGTCGCCGAACTGCTCCAGCGCATGGCCGGGATCGATCATCCCGTGGACCCAGTGCACCCCTCGCCAGTCACTTATAGCTATCGCTCCAAGATCACGCCGCATTTCCAGAAGCCGCGGGACGGGCAGATGGGTCCGATCGGCTTTCTCCTGTTTGGACGCCGCCAGCAGCTCATCGACGTGGAGCAATGCCACATTGCCTCCGAGACCATCAACGCCAAGCTCCCGGAGATCCGGAAGGAATGCCACGAGAAGGCCGCCTTTTACAAGAAAGGCGCCACTCTACTGCTTCGCGATTCACTCGACGGCTACGTCTGCACCGACGGCACCGAGATGTGCGAACAAATGGTAGGCGACCTTCGCTTCTCGTTTCACGCAGGGGAATTCTTCCAGAATAACCCTCACATTCTGCCCGACTTTACCGAGCATGTGCGCACCGAAGCACTGCGAGGTGGAGGCGTCGAAAATCTGGTCGACGCCTACTGCGGCTCCGGCCTTTTCTGCCTCACCGCTGCGAGAGAATTCAAGGAAGCCGTCGGCATCGAGATCAGCGAATCCTCGATCGACTGGGCCCGCCGCAACGCCACTCAGAACAACATCGAAAATTGCCGCTTCATTCAGGGCGATGCGACCAACATCTTTGCCGAGGTCACGTTCAACCCTGACAAGACTGCCGTGGTTATTGATCCTCCCCGCAAAGGCAGCAGCCCTGAGTTCCTCGATCAGCTCATCAACTACGCCCCCCGACGCGTTGTTTACGTGAGCTGCAATCCCGCCACCCAGATTCGCGACCTCGAGCATGTGAAGGAACACTACCGCATCACGCGGATTCAGCCTTTCGACCTGTTCCCCCAGACCCGCCACCTCGAGTGTGTCGTGACGCTGGAGCGGAAATGATCGCGGCCTTGGTATTAGGCTGATCAGTATTCAGTTGTCAGTCAGCAAACTGATTACTGATTACTGATTACTGATTACTGATTACTGATTACTGATTACTGATTACTGATTACTGATTACTGA
>JABSSQ010000047.1 GCA_013213905.1 Verrucomicrobiales bacterium
CTGACCACTGGTGCGATGGAAGTCCGTGACTCGCGCCCGGACGTCAGGATGAATCTGCACATCCTCCAACGCAGCCATGAGGAGGCTACCACCCTTCCGCTGCTTAAGCAGGGCTTGAATAGAAGCCACCGGATCGCCATCACCCGGCTCTTCCGAGAAGATCATCGACGCCACTTCGATGCCGGCATCCAGATCCTTGGCCGCCAACCCGGCGAGCGCGAGGTAACGCGTCACCATGTCCGCGTCTCGAGCGAGGCCGTTGAGCGTTTCGAGATATTCAGTTTCTTCAAAAGTCGCGAGTGCGAGAGCCGCTGCCTGGCGCACATTCTGACTGCGGGATTCATCCTTGAGCAACCCGGTCAATTCCGCGCCCTCGCTGCTGACCACCCACGCAGCGAGCGTTTCGACAGCGAGCATGGCAACCCCGTCACTGTCATCGGAGAGCAAGTTGCGCACGTGGCGCACCGCCCGCTTCGCTGAAGGCTGATTCAGTTTTGACGCCGAAGCCTTGAGAGACTCTAACAGGACCACTTTCTTCTCCGAGGAAATCTCGCCCTTCTTGCCAATCAGCGCATCCACGCAGCGTCGCACATCGCGCTCAGCGCCAACAACCGGCATTTGAGCCTTAATCGCATTTGCCTCAGCCGTGGAAGGCGAACCATTGGCGATGAACTTGTCGAGACGATCGGTGAAGCCGATTCCAGCCGAAGCCTCAGCGTATTCCTTGTGCGATTCCTTCGCGAAGGCCAGCTTACCGGCCTCCATAGCAGGACGCCAGAAACTCTCGAGCGCTGCCTTGGTCTGAGGCAGGGCCTGATCGAGCACCGGATCACCGGGATGATCGAGCACATTCAGTGCCGCCGCGTAGGCTTCTGCGCTGGGCACGTAGCCCGCCGAGAGGACCGCCTCCATCCGGGTGCGGGGAAACTCGTCACCTGCGGCCTGAGCAAGGAAGGACGCCGGATCCGAAAGGTCGCCGTGCCAATAACGGAGGATGCGCGCGCCAGCCGAACGGGCGTGACCGCTTTCGGCGTTGAGCACCTTGGTCAGAATCTTTTCACTGACGCGCTCAACATTCTGACACGCCCACATCGCTTCGACGAGGTTGAGGTCGTAGCTCTCGTCACTGGCATCGAGCCCGTCGACCCAGGCTTCAATGGCGGCGAGTGCTTCATCCCAGTCACGATTCTCGATTTCCTTTTTCACCTGCTGGCGCACGAAAGGCTCACTGCTGGCCAAGTGCGTCACCAGCTTTTCCAGAGGCACACCTTCGACCTGGGTCGGCTTCAGAAGCGGGCGCTCCTTGTGCGTGATGCGCCAGATGCGGCCGTGGTCATGATCCCGACGCGGGTCGCGGAAATCGTGCTGCGCGTGATTGATGATGGAGTTGTACCAGTCCGCCACGTAAACGCCGCCGTCCGGTCCCATCTTCACATCGACCGGCCGGAAGTTGGGATGCTTCGATGTCATGAGCGGCTCGAGCACGTTGGCATTGTAGCCAGCCCCGTCCTCCACGAACTCGTAGCGTATGATGGCGCGGCTCTTGAATCGCCCGCTGAGCAAATTCCCCCGGATGTCATCGCCGATGTGCGTTCCAGTCGCGAGATCACCACCGCACTGCTTCTCGGTTGAAATAAGCGGCTTCACCGGCACGGATTTGCCGCTGTTTCCCGAAGCCGGAGAAAGATGCATGATGCGGGGATTGTTCACCATGAAGGATTGCCCCCATTCTTCAAAGACATGCCCCCAGGGATTCCCCCCAGTCCCCCTGACAAAGACGCGAAGTTCCTGCGTGCGGGGATTGAACTGATACACACCGCCATTGTAGTTGCGAACCACACCGAAGGGCGTTTCCACTTGGGCGTGCAGGAAAATACCCTCCTGAAAATAGATCCAACCACCCGGCCCCCGACGCCACGCGCTGATGGAGTGGTGGTTGTCCTCAATACCGAAACCGGTCAGGGCGAGCTCTTTCACGTCCGCGACGTCATCGCCGTCCGTGTCCTTGAGGAAGAAGACATCCGGAGATTGCCCAACATAGACACCGCCGTTGGCAAATTCGATACCAGTCGGCAGGTAAAGCCCGTCAGCAAATACGGTGGATTTGTCGGCTGCGCCGTCACCATCGGTGTCTTCGAGAATGATAATCTTGTCGTTCGCCACGTCGCCCGGTTTGAGCTGCGGGTAGGCCCAGGAACAGGCCACCCAAAGGCGACCACGAGTGTCCCAGTGCATATGCACGGGGTTCGCGAGCATAGGTTCGGAGGCGAAGAGATTGATCTGGTAGCCGTCCAGCAGTTCGAAGTTTTCCAACTCCGTCTGCGGGTCGTGATCGTTCATCAAATCGAGATCCGCCCCCTCGAGGTTTTTGGTTTTGATACCGTCCGATTCGACGGCGAGGGTGTTGCCGCTCAGCATCAACGCGACTGCGATGAGAGTAGAAGTGAGAAAAGTGAAACAGGATTTCATGAGTCCTAGTGAGTGAAATGCGAGGGATTAATCCGAGACGCGGGCAAGGCGCCACTGACGGGTTTTGAGTTCGATGCTGTCGCGGAGTTCGGCATCGCGCGCTTTGGTAATATTGTTAAATTCGATGACCTCGCCCGGCAGCGCCTGGCCGCTCGGCGAGTTGCGTCGTTCTCCAACAATGTGGACCTGGTTGTAGGCTTTCCAGCTGTAGACAAACTGGCGGTTCTTATCGTTAACCGCCTCGCGAAGCCCCTCGGCTTCGAGGTGCGCTGGGGACGAATCAATCGCCACTCCCTGGGCCCAGTCCGCAGCAGAGGCGGTTGCGACTGACTGACCGTCGATGGTGAGTTCGTAGCTCCCAGGCTTCAACTTGTCGACGGTGAGCGTATCGCGAAGGTCCGCCAACTGAGGCGGCAGATTACCTTCCGTAGGCGGTGCCAGGGTGGGACCAAATTCCTCTTTGGCGAGAAAGCTGATCCCTTTTTCATTCACCTCGACCTTCTCCAGAGAAAGCCCCTCAGCTGAGCCGCTGCCCGCTTTGGCATCCACCGTCACCCGCCAGGGTTGCTCGCGCACCGTTTCGTTTTCTCCGGTCACAAGCGTGTCGAACAAATAACGTGCCGCCGCCCAGTAGCCGTAGGAATTGAGGTGAATCCCATTGGTGGTGAGCGATGCCGCGTCGGGCTCCTCCATAATGTATTTCATCGGCGTGTAGAGATCGACGAAAGGCACGCCGTATTCCGCCGCCACCGCACCCATGGCGTTGGTGTAGGCTTCGAGCTGACCATTGCGTTTCTGGGCCATGGGCGTAAGCCGCCCGAGATCCTCATGCGCGATCGGAGAGACCAGGACGAGGCGAACGGGCTTCTTGCCGTTGTATTTCTTTCCTGCATGAGAGGCGATGAAATCGGCCACATCCTTTTTGAAGTCTTCGAGACCTGCTTCACCGTTGAAGCTCTCCCCGAGGCCGAAGCAGGCAATGATGACATCGGTCTGATGATCGGTCAGGGTCGATTCCTCGGTCGGGAAATTCGTCGGCCGATCGCGCAGCGTCAGCATGTCCCCTCCCCAACCGAGATTGCGAACGGAGACAGGATTCTCCTGAGTGCGCTGCAGGAGAAGCGTTTCGAGGTAGCCGTGCTCGCGAATTTGATCAGCAAAGGTATTGCCCACAATCGCGACCCGGTCCCCGGGACGAATCGGTGCTTCCGCGAAGGCCGAGGTCACGGTCACAGCCGCCACCAGAAAGGTCAGAAAAGCTTGTTTCATATCACTTCTTTTTCTTCTTATCAGCCCGCTCGATCTGCCAGGTGGTGATCTCAGCATC
>JABSSQ010000470.1 GCA_013213905.1 Verrucomicrobiales bacterium
CCTGATTTTCAGGACGCCGAAGGCGTGGAGGGGCACGGTCCCCCGTGCCCGAGGAAGCTCACGAGTTCAGCTCTTCAAGCACATCCGGATCACGATCCTGCTCGAAATTCTCACGAATTTCGCTACCTGATTTTCAGGACGCCGAAGGCGTGGAGGGGCACGGTCCCCCGTGCCCGAGGAAGCTCACGAGTTCAGCTCTTCAAGCACATCCGGATCACGGACGTCAGCCCAGTCACCCGCCAACTCAACTGCCTCCAGTTTGAGACCGTCATCGACCTGCGCTTTGATCGCATCAGTCAGCTCGTATTCGCCACGCGGCGACAACTCAAGTTTGGCGGTGTAGTCAAAGATAGACGGCGAGAAAACATAGATACCAGCGTTGTAATAGGGACTTGTCGGCGCGTCGTCTCCCCCCTTCTCAATCAGATCGGTAACCCTTCCGTTCTCGATGAACACAGCACCACCCTTACGGACGTCTTCGTCAATCTTGACGGTGAGCTTCCCATCGACACCATCGACATTTACGAGCGGCTTGTAGCTTTCAGGCGGAACAAGAATATCTCCGTAGCTGAGCAGGAACGGGTCATCACCGGCGAAGTCCTTGGCGAGTTCGACAACCTTCCCGGTCCCGTCCTGAACGACTTGCTCGACATAAGAGACCTTGCAGCCAAAACCTTCGCCGTCGCCAAAGTAATCAATGATGACGTCCTTGCGATACCCCACGATGATCAATACCTCGTCGATACCATTGGCGACAAGACCGCGGACAATGCTTTCCAGGATCGGAGTTCCCTTCACCTTCATCATCGGCTTGGGGATATCGTCCGTGAGGTTACCCATGCGCGTGCCACGTCCGGCAGCGAGAACTACAGCTTTGGTCAGGTTACTCATTTTGTTAGAAGTCAGGATTGGAGGCGGCCCACGAAAGCCGCGATGCGGTCGAGAGCGATTTCGAGTTGTTCGTATCCGGTCGCGTAACAGGCGCGCACGCACCCTTCGCCGGCAGCTCCGAAAGCGTCTCCCGGCACGACAGCGACGCTTTCCTCTTCAAGCAGGCGGAGGGCGAACTCCTTACTGCTGAGACCGAATTTTCGAACATCAGGGAACAGGTAGAACGCTCCACCAGGGGCGAAGCACGGCACGCCCATCTCTTCAAAACGCTTCAGCATGAGATTACGGCGACGGGCATAAGCCTTGCGCATCTTCTCCACCTCTTCGGCTCCATTGCGAAGCGCCTCCAGCGCCGCATTCTGGCTCATGATGGGAGCGCAGAGCATGGAATACTGGTGAATCTTCATCATCGCTTCGGTAAGAACCGGAGGAGCACAGGAATAGCCGAGACGGAAACCGGTCATGGCAAAGGCCTTGGAAAAGCCGTGCAGGAGAACCGTTCGCTCCTTCATCCCCGGCAGGCTGGCAATGGAGGTGTGCTCGCCCATTTCCAGTCCTGACTCATCGCCATAAAGAAGCTCGGAATAGATTTCATCGCTGATGACAATGAGATCGTGCTCGATCGCCAACTGGGCGATCTTTTCAAGTTCCTCGATCGGCTCAACCGCGCCGGTCGGGTTGGTCGGGAAATTCAGGAGCAACAGGCGGGACCGGTCCGTGATCTTAGCAGCGACATCTTCTGCCTTGAGAACAAATTCGTCCTCAACCTTCGTCTCCACGGGTACGGCCACACCGTAGGCCATCGCAATGCTCGGGCTGTAGCTCACGTAACATGGCTCGTGATAAATCACTTCATCTCCGGGATTCAGGAGAGCCCGGCAGACGAGGTCGAGTGCTTCAGACACGCCGACGGTGATCAACACCTCAGACTTCGGATCGTAGCTGACATTAAACTGCTCCTCCACGTAGGTGGAAATCTCCTCCCGAAGAGACAACAACCCTAGATTGGATGTGTAACTCGTCTGCCCTTTCTCAAGAGAATAAATCGCCGCTTCACGAATGTGCCACGGTGCCGAGAAATCAGGCTCACCAACGCCGAGGGAAATGACGTCGTCGCGTCCGAGCACGAGTTCAAAGAAATCCCGGATTCCCGATCTCGGAATATTATTCACCTGCGTCGCAATGCGCTCTTCGAGTGGTTTCATCGAAAGAATCGTTTGGTGTTACGGCCAGGGTCAGGGAGTCACGGGAAGACGTTCGTCCTCTTGCGGATCCGATGCCTGGAAACCACTCTGCTTGTAAACCTTCAGCTGGAAGTGCGTTGCAGTGGAAATCACGCCGTCGAGCGTGCTGAGTTTCTCACTGACGAAACGGGCCACTTCGCGGAGATCGTCGCCCTCGACAATAACGGCGAGGTCATAGCCTCCGCTCATGAGATAACAACTGGTCACCTGGTCGAACTTGGCAATGCGACGGGCCATGCGGTCGAACCCACCGTCACGCTCAGGAGTCAGCTTCACTTCGATGAGAGCGGAGACGCGGTGATCTCCGATTTTCTCATGATCGGTTACCGCGTGAAAACCCAGGATGGCACCCTCCTTGATGAGAGAATCCAGCATCGCCGCGACTTCCGCTTCCGTTTTCCCAAGGCGGTCGGCCATCTGGGACGTGGAAAGTCGGGCGTCTTTCTGCAGTATTTCTAACAGGGCATTCATACGATTTCAGTGTTCTGGCCCCCACGAAGGGACGGCCGTGACTGACGTCGACGAAGGTCCCTTTGTCGAGGATGAGTTACCAGCGGGCGGCTAATCCCCGAAGCTGATGCCGACGGACTTGGCCGCCTCCACCACTTCACCTTCAGGATCAACGAGATTCAACTCCCGGACCGCTTCCTTAATGGGAACGGATCCAACGTGATATTGCTGGTAGCTGACCATACGGCCAAATCGCTTTTCTTCTATCAGTTTCACGGCTTTTACCCCAAATCGCGTTCCCAGCACCCGGTCAAGCGCCGTCGGGCTTCCGCCGCGCTGGAGGTGTCCCAGGGTTGTGCAACGGGTGTCCTTGCCGGTCAGCGCTGAAAGTTGCTTGGCCACCTGCTCGCCAATGCCTCCGAGACGGGATTCCCCGTCTTCTTTGGTCTCCTCATACAACTGCGTGCCTCCAATCGGCGCAGCTCCCTCGGCAACCACGACAAGCGAGTGGAAAAATCCGTTCTCATCACGGTGCTTGATCGTTTCGGCAACCTTGTTGAGATCAAAAGGAATTTCGGGAATCAGGATGGAACAGGCCCCCCCGCCCATGCCTCCGTAAAGAGCAATCCACCCGGCGTGACGCCCCATCACCTCGAGAACCATGACCCGCTTATGGCTTTCTGCGGTGGTCTGCAATCGATCGAGAGCATCGACCACGGAATGACAGGCGGAGTCGAATCCGAAGGTCATCGCCGTCGCAGCGAGGTCGTTGTCGATTGTCTTGGGAACACCGACCACGGGAAAGCCGTGTTCGTAAAACTGCTGCGCAGTTGAGAGTGATCCGTCGCCTCCCACGCAAATGAGGGCTTCGACGCCCAGTCCTTTCATCGTCGCGACGGCTTCATCCATCAATTCGGTCGGAATTGCGCGTACGCCACCGGCACCGACCTTGGAAACAAAATGCCCTTTGTTACTGGATCCGAGAATCGTGCCCCCGACTTTCAAGATGCCCTCGGTCTTTTCCACCTTCAGCACTTTGTAATCCCCCGGGGAGAGCAGGCCTTCGTAGCCTTGCCTGAAACCGTAGACTTCCCACCCCAGTTGGGTTGCGGCGCCAACCACCCCGTGAGTCACTGCGTTCAGGCCCGGGCAATCGCCCCCGCTATTCAACAATCCGATTCTCATACATCGCACAGAGACCTATTTCGCGGGGCTTAGCAAGCGCCGGTTTGTCACAGGACTTCCCTGCGATTCCAGCCGGCGGCGCTCTTCCCACCCTCTACTGAGTAACAGGACAGTCTCGCGGAAGCGGTCTTCGGCATTCAATACGACAGTCACGAGGCGACCAGCATCCTCATTTCCAGCCACAGCAGTCGCAATCAAGCAAGGCCCGGAACGCCCCGTCGTTCCTGTCTTCATCCCGTCAATGCCCCGCGAACCAATCAGATCGTTGGTATTTCTGACAGTCTTCACCAACGAATCGCGCCCTCTCTCTATCTCGATCTCCACCATTTTCATGGAGCAGAGCGAAAGAAACTTCGGATGTTCCAGAGCACAAATCGCCAGCAAGGCCATATCCGCTGCCGTTGAGATTCCCAACTCATTACCTTCGTCGAGACCGTGCGGATTCACGAAGCGGGTATCTTTCAGCCCGAGGGCTTCGACCTCTCGATTTATTGCCTGCACGAATATTTTCACTGCCTCACTACCGGTTACCCCACCCTGCATTTTGCCACCGATGAACTCCGCCACCGCATAAGCAGAGGTATTGTCGGAAGCCATCATCGCAGCGAGCAATGCGGACTCCAGGCTGAGTCGATCACCGGCTCTCATCGCCAGGGGATTCACCCCGCCGGAGACGGCTTCAGGGCTAACCGTAATCTCGACTTCCCACGACATCTCATTTTTATCCAGCCATTCCAGAGCCACCAGGGCCGTTGCTACCTTCGTCAAACTGGCGACCTGCCTCTTTGAGTCAGGATCTTTTGAAAGAAGAATCACACCTGATTCGACATCAACGACGATCGAACTCTCCGCGGCATCCATCATCCCGCTTAACTGCGCCGCCAGTATTGTGAATGCGATAAGAAAGACTTTCGACGGCATCTTCCCAGCTTGAGACGACTCCATCGACAATCTCCAGCAAATACGGAAAAACCGTGCCAGGTCCACGACCCGACACGGTTCTTCGCTTGATTTAAAAACTGATTTCTGTTGCTTTAAAGCTGAGTCTTGAGTTCGTCGTATTCGCCCCGGAGAACATCAATTTTCTCCTGAATCGCAATCATACGCTTTAAAGCGGCCGAGGCTGAACCCGACCGGCCGGATTTCCCTGCCGCGAGGCGAGCCTTTTTCTTCGCAGCCTTGCCAGGAGAAGCGACGCCGGCTTTTTCCATCCACGCCTTAACGGTGATAGGATTCAGCTTCCACTTCTTGGCAGCCGCTGATTGACCGCCACGTCCATTTCTTGCGTTGTAATCGACGATGAACGCCACGACTTGGTCTTTGGTTTTTTGATCGTATCTTGTAGCCATATTATTGTTATCGTTCTTGTTAAGAGGATTATCTGTTTTTGGAGGGATGATTTAACGGCGCGGATTCTAAATCTCTATCGCGACAATGTAAACCGGATAGTTATCGAGAAAGCACAATTATTTAGGATTGGGTTCGTTGATGTCAACTGAGAGTATCACAATGAAATTTCGTTCAATTTTATCTATAAGTTTATTCACGCTGGTGGCCCTCCTCGGATACGGCGTCTGGGCTTTCGGTGGGTCGCTCTTCCCGAACGAACCTCTCATGTATTCGGCTTGCGCTGTTGTATTCCTTGGTTTGGGCGGTCCGGCACTTTTGCCTGATTCCGGAGATAACAGCGACAGGCCTGTCCGGTTCTGTTTATCTTTTTCACTATCCTTTCTGGTATATGCCTTCGTCTGGTGTATTGCCTGGTTTTCACTACCTACGACCTTTGGTGAAGTGATCGGATCCAGTTTGGGTCTGCTCGGGTTTGCCCTCGTTTATCGCGGAATCATGCAGCACCGCGTCTCCATCGGAGTCGCAACTGCCACACTCTTTTTCTGGCATACCATCGGATACTATGCCGGCGGGTTTCTCTATGCCTCTTTCCAGGGCCGCGGTCCCGGCGCGATGTCGCTGGACTGGGAACCGGCGACCATCAGGCACTGTGCCCGCCTATCGTGGGGGCTATGCTACGGCCTGGGGCTGGGACTCGGAATCAACCGTTTCCTTCACTTGTCGCGCCAGAGCTGACGCAATCCCTGAACGCAAATCTGAGACCAGGTCTCAAGCTCATCGTGCTTGGCTTCCAGCTCTTCGAGGGAGAGGAACTGCAGATCGACGATGTTGTCCTCACCAGCAGTAACCTGGTTGGATTCCAGGGTAAATAAATGCACCACACCAAGGTGCACCTGCCCCACTTCGTTGGAATCGTCGTTAATCAACCCGAGGATCTCCTGGGTATGGTCTCCCGAAATATTCAGTTCCTCATCGATCTCACGGTCCACCCCGTTGGTGTAGGTGTCCTTATCGAGTGATGAAGCGGCATAGTCGACATCATTGATGTGGCCCCCGATGCCAATCGATCCTTTGGAAGCGAGACGCCTTTCACCGGAACCCCCGCCCCTGACGTAGTGCAGGAACTTGTCACCATGGCGGAAAATGGCATAGGGAATGATCTGCTTGTGGCCGGGATCATCCTCAGCAAGATCACGCTGGAGAAAGTAGTTATTCTCAGGATCGAGCATAGACGGCAAGTATTTCTCCGGCTCGAGCGAGATTCCCTGAAAGGCTCCCAGCTGGTCAAAAAGCTCCCGGGAAATTACCAGTACGTTTTCGTCCTCGTATTTGCTCATGTCTGATTCAAAAAGTTGGGAAAACGGACACTAGCGCGGCGATAAGTCAAACCGGTAACGGTTCAGACCGGAAGAAGAATCCTCCGAACGGGCGACGCGGGCGCCAAGGAGCCTTTCAAACATCTGCACCTCAATACGCTCCATCGTCGGATATTTTGCGAACAGGGAGCGGAGAGGATTGTGGAATTCTTCGATTCGAAGCCCTTCCTCCTCGGAATAGGTGCACCTCGAAAAATACCCCATCTTGAGCCGGGCATCAGCAAGACGCTCGGCGCGTTCCTGAACAGAGTCCCCGGTCACTACCTTGGCGAATTTTTCCGTCTGGTCCCTGAAGAAAGCGAAGAGCAGTTTTTCAGCCGCGTTAGGATCGAGTTGAGCGGCCGCATCCAGGAGCGAAAGAGTGACACCGTCCTCAATATCAGGAAACAGCGGGTCCAATTTCGAAGTGATCCGATAGAGCTTTTCAGGCCTGCCCACATCCTTGGGACGACGCCAGGTATCGAGATAACCCAGCTTCTGCATGGAGATACAGTGCTTTTTCACCCCCATGTAGCTCATGCTCATGGCTTCTGAGAGTTCCCCGACGGACATTCCCTGCGAGCATTTGATGAGGTGAATGATTTCAAACCAATGTGGTTTCGAGAAATTCTTGAGGATCTTAAGGTACGGGGTCACGGGATGATAACAGTCTGATATTTAACGCCTTTCAGGCCGGGGTTGCGGCACTATCAATACAAACAACCTCTAGTTTTGTAACAGCTGATTTTGAGAAATGCCGCAACTTTTTCACGCAACAGGTGAAAAAAGTGCCGGATTTGACTAAATTTGCCGCATCTCTATCTTCTGCTGGGAAGTAAGCAAGTCGGGTCACCTGACGTCTGCACCCAAGCGGACCGCACTTTTTCCCTTCCCCCAATCATCCATGCAGCACGATTCTCAGATTGATCTGGATAAATCGTTCCGTTCCTTTGCCCCCGGCTACTGGGCCGACCAGGGCGTGACTAATGAGGAATGGAACGATCACAAGTGGCAGCTTAAGAATCGAATCACTTCCCTGTCACAGCTCGAAGAACATCTCAACTTGAGCGAAGACGAGAGAAACGGTGTTATCCTTTCCGGTACCAAACTGGCGATGTCGATCACGCCACACTTTTTCAACCTGATCGACAGGAATGATCCCGACTGCCCGATCCGCAGGCAGGTAATTCCGCGAGTTGAGGAAACCATCACCTCTCCCTACGAGCTTTCCGACCCCTGCGGAGAAGATTCCAATATGCCGGTTCCGGGTTTAGTTCACCGCTACCCTGACCGCGTTCTTTTCCTCGTCACCGACCGCTGCGCGTCCTACTGTCGCTACTGCACTCGCAGTCGCGTTGTCAGTGGTGCGGGAGATCAGGCGCTCGAAACCAACTACGAGGCTGCGTTTCAATACCTCGAGGAACATACCGAGATCCGCGACGTGCTTCTGTCCGGCGGCGATCCTCTTCTCTTCTCCGACTCCAAACTGGAACAGATCCTGAGCCGCCTTCGCAGCATCAAGCACATCGAGTTCCTGCGGATCGGTTCGCGAATCCCCGTTTTCCTTCCGCAACGCATTACTCCGGAGCTTTGCCGGATGCTCCAGAAATATCACCCGCTCTTCATGAGCGTGCATGTAAATCACCCTCGCGAGCTCACCAGCGAAGTGAAGGAAGGCCTCGAACGCCTTGCCAACCACGGCATCCCACTTGGAAACCAGTCCGTTCTGCTTCGCGGGGTGAATGACAACGTGGAGACAATGAAGGCGCTGACGCACAAACTCCTGATGTGCCGCGTGCGCCCCTACTATCTCTACCAGTTGGACCTCATCCAAGGGTCCTCGCACCTGCAGGTTCCTGTCGCGAAAGGCCTCGAAATTATCGAGGGCCTTCGCGGGCACACCACGGGCTACAGCATCCCCCAGTATGTCATCGACGCGCCGGGCGGAGGTGGAAAGGTTCCGATCAATCCGGATTACATCGTTCAACGCAACAGCGAACGAGTCGTGATCCGCAACTTCGAGGGCAAGACCTTCGAATATCCGGAGCCTGCCGTTCAGCCCGATCCCCTGCTCGATTACTGAGCCGCGACTGCCTCGCCATCGAAAGCGACTGCCCCACTCCCCGGCGGCGATTACCCCGCTTTCAGCACCCCGAAAATCACCGCCACAACGTGGCATAGACTTCCGGCCATGACGAAGAGGTGCCAGGTGAAATGGGCGAACTTGACGTTCTTCATCAGGTAGAAGGCAACGCCGCCCGTATAAAAGAGCCCTCCGGCGACGAGCCAGAGCAACCCTGCCACGCTCACGTTGGCCATCAACGGCTGGACCGCCACACAGATGAGCCATCCCATCACGACATAAATGGCGGTACCGACTCGATCAAACCGCGGGAGCAGAATCGACTTCATCACCACGCCGGACAGGGCGAGGCCCCAGACTACACCAAACAGTGACCATCCCCACGCCCCTCTCAAATTGACCAGCAGCCAGGGAGTGTAGCTGCCGGCAATGAGCACAAAGATCAAAGCGTGATCCAGAATCTGGAGCAGGCGCTTTCTATCATGCGAAGTCACGACGTGATAAGCAGCCGAGCAGAGATACAGAAGCACGAGACTGGTTCCGAAGACAGAAACCCCGACGACATGCCATGCCGTCAGCGGTGCGGCGAGAGACACCATCACAATCAGCGCGACGACGCTTAGGACAGCTCCGATGCCGTGACTGATGGCATTGGCGACCTCCTCCTCGTGTGATTCACACAATTCACTGCGCTCGCTCATGGGTAGAAAGTCTGCCTTCTTCGATTCACTCAATCGAGCAAATTCGGGAAACGATCACGCCCCGTAAAGGCCTGTTTCCCGGCAAAAGGAAACAACTCCGGGAGTCAGCCACTCCTCGTGAGCCGCAAAATCGTTGCGAATTGAAGTCGATGAAGCCGGGTGCGCATACGGCACTGATATGGCGCTCCACCCCTTTTTTAATTCGACCTCGCGTCCATCTCGGGTCAGGACGATGAAATGGAGGTTCCCACGGAGAAACCCGGGATTCGCCCATTTCTCGATCGAGTCCCACTGATCGGTCCCCACGATCCAGTGCCATTTCGTATCCGGTTCACCCTCGGCAAAATGCGCCGCCGTTTGCCAGGAATAACTCGGGCTTTCCCGCTCGATTTCGAACCTCGATACCGAAGCCCATGACAGTCCCCCATCGTCAACGGCCCGCTTGAGCATCTCGAACCGCTGCTCTCCAGTCGCGTGGGTCCCATCCTTAAAAGGAGAAACAAAGCAGGGCACAAACACGACCTCTTCCAGTCCGGCCGCCTTCATCGCCGCACCGGCCATTCCGAGGTGACCCCGGTGAACCGGATCAAAGGATCCACCCAGTATCGCTCTCGATACCGTTGGCGTGTGATCCGTTTCCTGTTCCATGGCACACTCTAACCGCCCCTCGCCAAAAGTCATTCGCTCTCGACCCGAACGTGATCTACCGCTATGTCTGGAGTTACCGGGACGGAGACTTCCGGTCATCTCTCTTTCATGAAAAAGCTTCTCATCATTCTGGGTGCCGTGCTGGTTATGCTCGTTGTTGCAATCCCTGTCACAACCAGAATCCTGGGTCCACGACTCATTTACGTTTCCGCGCCAGCCGGGAAACCCCTGGGTGAAGTTGACGTTCCGCGCCCCGAGACTTCCCTGCTCGCTGTGTCGATCGGCATCGAGCTGGCCACCCTGGCAGCGCTGGCCAACGAAAAGGTTCCGCCGGAATTTGAGGGTGCCGAGCAGAAAGATTTTCACAAGAATCTGAAAAGAGGCGGTTACGCCTGGAAAGTCGCCCGTGGGCCGATTGCGTTTCAGAACAATGGCACCCAGCTGACCTTTGCTGCGCCGATCCAGGGAGCCGCTCAATTTCAAGGCACTCTTGATGCCAAGATCGTGCAGATCCCACTGAACACCACCGCCGAACTCGCCGGTGTCGCAGGCGGAAGCCTTTCCCCATCCATCGCTCCAGACTGGAGCATCACCCCAAATCTCACACCAGCGCTCAACCTCAGCCAGGCATCGCTCTCCCTCGGTAGCCTCGGCAAACTGGACGTCAGTGACATTCTCGGGGGCAGTGTTGGGCAATACATCCAACAAGAGGCTCAAAAGCTCGCCCCGGCCCTTCGTCAAAGTATCGACCTGAGAAGTCAGGTCGAACTCCTCTGGCGCGAAGCCTACCTCAGCGAGCAGGTGAACGATAGCCCGAAGATCTGGCTAAGTGTAACGCCGCGTGAAGTGCAACTCTCGCCGATCGAATACACCAATCCCGAAGAACTCACCGTGACGGCAGCCATCAAAACAGATGCCTTTCTGACCAACCGGGAACCCGGAGATCCACAGCCTCAACCGCTGCCGGATCTCGTTGCCCAACCGGGCCCTCTTTCGACCGATCTGAAGTTACCCGTCATCGCCAGTATTGCCGAACTCAACGAGGTCCTCGCCAAGGAAAGTTTTGAAATCGACACTGGAGCTGGCACCAGTGTCGAAATTGACGGGCTCGAGGCCGCCGTGGGCCAGGGCGGCCTGCTCAACCTCAAGCTCTCGCTCAACGCCTCTCAAAGCGGTCCCGCTCGCGGAATCGCCGGCGACATCTGGATCCAGGCCCGCCCCGTGATCGACTTCGACGAGCAGACCCTCGGTTTCACCGAAGTCGACTTTTCTCTCGAAACCAAGAGCAAGCTTACCTCCGTTGCGGCTTGGTTGCTTGAAGAGCTCCTCATCAAAGCGATCGAACGGGAGATGCGAGTCGATCTGGATGACTACAAAGAAGAATTGTCAGAGGAGATTCACAAAGCTATCGATTCCGCCGAACTCCCCGAGGGCATTCAAGTATCCGTGGAAGATCTCGATATCCAACTCTACGACATCTACACCATCACCCGGCCGTATCCCGAAGCTGCGGAATCAGCCGGGCTGGTCATCGTGATTCGAGCGACCGGTAATCTCGCCACCCGGGTCGGTCAATCCGGTCCTGACATCCCATGACGGGAAAACACGAGTCAGAGAAATCGTGACGGCTGTTTTTTGAAACCACCCCGTTCTCATTACCGCTATCCACAGCAGGGCCGATAGAATTACGATCGGAGATCCCACGCGGACCATCCACATCCTTCCCTGCGGCGCTGACGCATCCCGCTGGCCCTGTTCACAAGCCGACTACCGCGAGGGCCTCCGCCATTTTACCAACTGACAAAACCACCTTGGGGTGATGGTCCTCCCACTCATCGACATGCTCTTTGAGCGCCTGCCACTTGCCGGAAACACCACCGCCTTTGTCGCCACTGCGAACGTCATCGGCTGTTTCGCTGATTACCGATTTGAGGCGTGACATGGCAGGGTGCTTGTCAATTTCAGCGATTGAATCCTCCAACGACTCAAGCGCGTCTCTGGCCTCGTCATCATAGGCATTCAGAGATATCAGTGCCCCGCGAATTTCTTCGATATCTTTCTTCATAACTCGCCTCCTCGGAAATCTTAGCGCCAATCACCGCATTCTTTCAACTGCGTAGCGCTGGCATCATTGAGAAAAGCCACGGGCTCAGTCTATGGTCGGCCCCTCATGTCGTTGATGAAATCTCGCATCAACGACATGATTCTGACGCCCTGCTCAGCCCCCAGTAAATTTCCATGATGGCGTTCCGTCGCCACGTGCTGAGGATTTGTCGCTGCGAAAGTGATATCCACCAACTCCTCAGTAAGCCAACTTCAACAGACGAAAGAAGGTTAAGGCGGCGCCTCCCTTGCAAACCAATCTTCCCATCAGCCACTTAGAACGCCGAACTATACTCACTGCTCAGAATCAAGAAAATTTCTCAGACCCCGGGCTTTTTCTCGACCGGGCAATCTGAAACCCCCGCTACGACGGCTGGGATGAAAGATCAAAAATACAGTCAACCCTATCAAGTTTGAGGAAACAACACCCTGCTTCGTAAACACATGGGATCATGCCACGCCCGGAGGTGTGGTATGCCGCTGCACCATGTGGCATTTTGAAAGCGCCTCTTGAAAAGCCGCAGAGCTATTCGGAAAGACAGAACAGATGACGCTCGCCGCGTACGAACAACTCGCTGCCAACGGGCGCCGGCGTTGCGTCGACGCCTTCGCCCAGGGTATTCGTGGTTACGACCTCGAGGGTGCCTCCATCCTTTATCACAGTGATGGTTCCACTCCGGTCAGTCATGTAAATATACCCGCCTGCGGCAACTGGTGAGGCATAGGTCGTGTTCACACCGGGAATCCGCTCAGGGCCAAAAAGAACTCTACCGGTCGCCACTTCGAGGCAGCTGAGAATGCCTGTTTTTCCCTTGTGAAAGTAGAGCCGACCTTGCGAAACCATGGGCGAAGCGATGTCGGGAGCGTCATCCGGCGTGGTCCAGACCACGCTATCACTGCCCTCAATATCCCCACTACCGTCCAGCTTAAAGGCACCCACGAAAGACCCCCGGAAACCACTGCCGATCACTGTGACCCCGTCCGAGAAGACGGCGGAAGCGACCGGTCGTTCCGTCTGGCCACCACAACTCCAAAGCTCTTTGCCCGTTTCCAGATCGTAGGCACGCGCCTTGATCTGTCCGTTCATCACCACCTGGAAACCGTCACCTGACGGAACCACCAACGGGGTCGCCCAGCAGGTTGGCTCATCACGATCCGCCTTCCAGATTGTCTCGCCTGTTTTCTTATCAAGTGCATACAAGGCGGAGGGGCCCTCATGATCCCATGGCACGAGAATTTTGTCACCGGCCAGGGTTGGTGAACTGCCCTCACCAAATCCGGCGCGTGTAATCATCTCCCCGAAATCGGTCCGGCTCCAGAGAAGCGCACCATCGAAATCATAACAAAACAATCCGCGCGATCCGAAATGCGCGAAGACCCGTTCGCCATCAGTGCAAGGCGAGGCGGAAGCATATCCGTTCGTTTGGTGAGTCCCCTCGTGTGGCGTTGTTTCCACCGCAACCTTGCTCCACAACTCCTTGCCAGTCTCACGATCGAAGCAGAACAAGTGAAAGCTCAATTTTGGCAGAGCTCCCGAAGGCCGACCACCTTTACCTCCTTTGCCCTTCTGCCCCCCTTTTCCTCCACGTTCCGCCGAGCCTCCGGCTCCTGAAGCAGACTCGCCACCAACCGCAGAAACGACAAAAACCCGGTTCTCCCAGATCACCGGTGACCCAGATCCACGCCCGGGAATCTCTACTTTCCATTTCACATTCTCCGTTTCACTCCAACTGGTGGGAGGATTTGCCGTCGTCGAGACCGAGTTGCCACCATGCCCTCGCCAGTGGCCCCAGTGTTGAAATTCGTCGCCCTTTACCATTCCGGGCAGAGCAATGCTGACGACATAAAAAAGAAGCTGAATTGACTGGCTGAGACTCAACCCAGGGCAAAGCGAGGAGGATTTTGTAAAGATGTCCGACTTCATGGGAAGAGGATTATCAGGAAACCGTCGCACTGGCGAATCTATGCTGCCCCGTCAGCATCACGCAGAAACGCAGCTATGAACCTTCCACTTTCTGACAGAAATGATCGCCCGGACCATCCCGCCTTAAGCCGTCATGACCTGATATTGCAGCTTGCTTGCCCCCTGCCGTCAAAACGCATTCGGCTAGGGGGTCATAAAACTGCACCGCAAATGAATGCCCCTGAGATTCGAAACTCACCAGTGAGGATTAATGATAAAGAGGACACTGGATCGACCACGCCCGCGCTTCCCCCCATTCGTTCGCAGGATGCTCACTGCGAATCAAACCGAAGGGCATCTCCCGGTTTTTCGTTCAACCGCCTCCATTCATCTCAGTGACGCAACAAAAGTGGTCGGGGTGACTGGATTCGAACCAGCGACCTCTTCGTCCCGAACGAAGCGCGCTACCAAGCTGCGCTACACCCCGATTTGTGATTCCCGAATGGAGGAATTCGAACTCGTGTTGATCTCAACCGAGCGTCTGTTAGTCGCCCAAGCCCAATGGCACACCCGTAGGGATTCGAACCCCAAACCTCCTGATCCGTAGTCAAGCGCTCTATCCAGTTGAGCTACGGGTGCTTTATGCCGTGGGTCTCCCCAGCCTTTCGGCCGGAGCGAGCGGTAATTTGCGCGGATTCACCGTTTTGACAAGCGAAAATTGCGTTCCTTTCGACCTTCCCTTGTGTTCAGCCCCATTTTGTCGATGGTGACGCATCTGATTTCACCCCTAATCCTCCAATTTCCATGAAGCTGTCCCCCGTTTTCGCTATTGGCCACTTCATCGCCACGCTACTCTTCGCGGTCTTCGCGTGGGCTCAGGTCAACGATATCGACCCGGCGGTCTATCACAAGCCCTCCAGCCTCGATGCCATGCTGTGGTTCAGCTTCTACCTCCTGATTGCGGTCCTGTTTGTCGTCTCTGTGTTTCGAAAAGTCCCGCCCTGGATTCTCATCGTGTCCCTGGTCGCCTGCGTGATCGAAATGATCATGACCGGTCCCGGCCTGATCGAGAACCTCTTTGGTGAAGACGATTTCACCATGACCCAGGTCAGTATGTCCGCCGAAGACCCCCGCGTGGAACTGACTCGCGAATTCTTCGGCGCCCTGATTGCCTTTGGCGCGGTGCTCTACCTGCTCCTGATACAGCGTAAAAATGAAAAAGCCGGAGGATAGCTACCTCCGGCCACTCAAGAGGGTCAGGGCACCGACCCAACCCTGTTAGATTCCGCGATCACTTCGCTGACTCCATTCGGAAGATCGCGCCGCGCCAGTCGAGAACGAGCGGCTCACCGTTAACATCAGGATAAATGCCGGTTGGCTGTGTCGTGGGATTCTTGAGATCCTCGGGCTTATCGAGGTGGTGATTCGCGGTGACTTCTTTTTTTTCAGTATCGTAGTTCAAGGCCCAAATGTTGCCGAATTTCCAGTCACCATAAATGAAGTGACCGTCCAGCTCCGGGATCTTGCTGCCGCGGTAAACATAACCACCCGTGATGGAAAGCCCGTCGGCGCGTGAGTATTCGTGGATGGGGTCAATCACTTCGAGATTCTGTGGCTCGTCGGTTTTTTTGCCGAGCCATTCCATGAAGCCGTCGCGAGTGGCAAAGCGTTGAGTTCCTTCGCGGTAGTCCCATCCGTAGTTGCCACCGCATTCGATAATGTTGATCTCCTCCCAAAGGTTCTGGCCAACATCGGCGAGGTAAAGAAGTCCAGTCTCGGAATCAAAGGCAGCGCCCCAGGGATTACGAAGCCCGTAAGCCCAGATTTCGGGGCAGGCGATGGGATCATCGGCAAAGGGATTGCCGTCCGGAATGCCATACTCAAGGCCGTCAGTCCGGCTGTCGACGTCGATGCGAAGCACCTTTCCATTCCACCGCGTCAGCTTCTGAGAAAGCATGAAGACACCATTCTTCGATCCTCCATCTCCCACGCAGATGTAGAGCATGCCGTCCGGCCCAAACATGAGGTTTCCGGAGTTGTGGTTCCACTCGGGCTGCTGCACTTCCAGAAGCACGCGCTCAGTGCCGGGGTCGGCCAGGTTGGGATTGTCGGACACGGTGTACTCCGCGACGGTAAGGCGCTTCGGTCCCTGGCGGGAGAAAGCCAGGTAAAACTTGCCGTTCTCTTTGAACTTGGGATGAAAGACGAGGCCGAGCAGCCCCTCTTCAAAATCTTTCTCCACCCCGATAGCGTCGGTCATGTCCATAAAGACAATCGCCTCCGCCGAATCGCGCCGGGAAGGAAGGATCTTAATCTTGCCAGTCTGCTCAACGAGGAAGTGGCGACCAGTTCCATCATCAGGAATCTGCACCGAGACAGGACGTTCCACTTCAATACTTTCGAAAACCGGAACCAGGCTCACTTTGGGCTCAGCAAGCAATGATAAGGGCAGTCCCAACGACAAGAGGAAGAAGGCAGCAATGCGATTCATGGCTCGAAACTACGAAACCAAATCCAGCAAGGCAACCCTTGTTCGCGTCGCAAAAATGCCATAGCCTCACAGTGCCTGAATCGCCCGCATGCCGCTCATTTCACTCCAGCATCTCGCCCAGCTCTCGCGTGACAAATCGTTCCTCATTCGCACCTCGCTGAGTATCGTGGCGATGTCGGTCGCGCTATCTTTCGTGATCTCCACCTTCACCGGGGATTCCGCCCCCGCACCCGCTACCATCGTTGAGGAGACCGGAGCTTCTGAAGCCATCAACGCACTTCCCTCTACGAACTGGAAACCTTCTTCCCTTGCGCAATGGATCTATTCCATTCGCACCGGCCTACCCGCAACCGGCGAGCCTTCCGACTACGACCTTCGAACTCTCACCAATGAACCGCTCGGGTATCTCGAGAAATACAGGCAGGAATTCGAATCGGACTTCCCCATGCTGAAACTCCTTTACGAGGGGCTCCACCTCGAAGCGAATACAGAATCGATTGAAGCCCTGTTGAAATATTCCGAAGAAGAACGCTATCGAAACGAGTTTATTGGTGACCTTTACGCTCATTCCAGTAATTTCGAAAAGGCGACCGAATTCTATCAGGCAGAGCTCTCACACTATCCCAACTCCACCTATTCCGCACGCAGTGCTATCATCGCCGCTCTGTGGAGCGGCAACAGGACCGTAGCTCGAGAACTCATCACCCGACCCGGCGCCAAGCAGCTTTTCCGCTTCTACGATCTGATGTCGTTCCAGGCGGACGCGCGAGCCTGGGGGCCATTGTTTTTCTCATCCGTTAAGCATGACTATCGCCAGATCATTTCCGTATTTTGCCTTCCCGCCTTGTTCACCGGATTGGTGTGGTTTCTCATCCTGACAAATTTCTGGCAATTCAATCGCACCCGCCTTGCCATGTCACTGGCAGCAGTTGGTCTCGGCATGATCAGCACAACCCTGACTTTGTATGCTGTCATGATTCAGGAGCGATCATTTGGATTCACGGAAAATCCAAATGATACTGAACTGTATCAGCTGATCTTCTGGGTATCCGGCGTCGGACTTCGAGAGGAGACGTTGAAACTGATTTGTTTCCTTCCCCTTGCCTTCTGGTGCGCCCGGAGAAAAAACGACCTGGAAGCATTTATTCTGGCGGCTCTGGTTGGCCTTGGCTTCGCAATCCAGGAGAACATTGGATACTTCTCAGACAGCCTCTACGAGCACGCCGCCCTGACTCGTCTGCTGACCGCAAACCCACTCCATTTCTCTCTCACCGGCCTCGTAGGATTTTACGCCTATCGGATGATCGTTCGAAAGTTCTATGGATGGGAGGAATTCCTGGCGGTCTACATCCTGGCAGTAGTCTTGCATGGAATCTACGACGCAGTTCTTTCCATCCCGGGTTGGGAAGACTATTCCATCCTCACCATCGTTTTTATCGCAATACTCATCTACCGATTCTTTGATCCGCTCAAAAAAATGATGGACCTTCAAAGCCAACGGCGGCGTCTTTCGCCGCTCGGGATCTTTGTCCTCGGTGCAACTACGATCACCTGCATCGTGATGATCTTTTCGGCCACTTTCTTTGATTTCCGCCCCGCCCTCGCCAGCTTCGCTGCAGCTGTCGGATCAATGATTCCCCAGGCCTTCGCCTACATCAGCCGGTTCCGGGATCTCTAGTTTTCCACGTCGCTGCAGACTGTAGTGCTCCTCTGGATTGCGCTGGATAAATTCCAGGGCCGATCCCTCCATCCATTTTTCAAAAAGGCTCAGTTGGGTCTCATGGCATTGCAGGGCGGTCGCCCGCTTCTCAGCGTGAGCAGAGACATTGATCCTGAAGTGAGCCTCGTCGTCCAGATTCACCCAGTTTGACGCGGCCGGTTCAGAATTGCGGGCCATCATCGTCAACCAGGCCGGGCCCGATTCGCCAAAGTCAGAAACGGATCGCTTCATCGCTGCAAACACCAGCAAATGAGCCGGATGCCAGTATTCTCCCGAACTGCCATGAGAAACCACCAGGTCCGCATCAGAGATCAAGGGGGCGATCTGTTCGGCAAGGTCTTCCGTCGAAACGTCCGGCGCCCAGGCACGGTAGTCGCTACCGATCGGATCCCGGTGTTCGAGAAAATGAATTTCTCCGAGCCCGAGCACATCGCAGGCCTTACGTAACTCAACGGAACGAACGGCGCCAAGCTCTCCTCTTGTCACCTTCCCCGCGGGACCGCCTTCCCCACGCGTCACACAAATCACATCCACCTGAGAACCGGCATCGACCAATTCACAAAGAAGGCCGGAGGCGAAGGTCTCATCGTCGGGATGAGCAATCACCAGCACCACGCTCTTCGCTGCCTCGAGGGCCGAAACCGATTGCCATTTCGGATCATCTTCGAACCGGCGAAACATTCGGGCCAGCCCGCGAATCCGTTTCCGATAAAATGCCGGATTGGTCAGGGTTTGCGAGATCTGTTCAAGGCTCGACATCGGGAGCGGTGGGTTCCAGACCAGAAAACTCTATCACATGTTCACGAAGTTCTCTCATGAAGACCTCAGGACCAAACCGGTTCATCTCCTTCGGAAGTTGGTCGCGAAGTTCGGCGACACGTTCCGGATTCTCAAGGAGCGCCAAGATCTTCTCCACAGCCTCGTCATCAGAAGCATATCTCAGATCCTCATCTTCCACGATCTCCCGGGCACCCCCTGTTGATGGCACAAAAGGCACACAGCCCATTGAGGCCATTTCTGCGACAGCAATTCCGAACGCCTCAATCCGGCAGGCGTGAAGCGCGAACGTCATTTGCTCGAGCATGGCCTGCTTTTTCTCGAGCATGAGGAACCCTTCCGGTTGAATCCAGTCCTCCTGCTCAATCAATTGCCCGATCCTGACACTGTATTCAGAATCATCGAGTGCTCCCATCAGCCTTAAGGTCACAGAGTATCCCTTTTCCCGAACGGCTCGCAGGATCGATATAATTCGCTCGATCTCCTTCTCCGGCACAACGCGACCGAGACAAACGAAGGCGAGCGGATCGCGCTGACTTCTCCCCGGAGCTTTCGGCAGAATGACAGGCGGGTAGATCACAGGTGACTCTTTCACGTCAAAGTGCTGCTCCAGTTGATCGACACACCACTCCGAATTCGACAGCACGAGATCCCCGCGTCTTGCGAGAGGCACCTGCTTCACTCCAATCCAATCCGCCAACTTGAGATAAAGGTTCCTTAGCCACGAATCGCGATGGCGAAACTGCTGCTCGCCATAAATATAGAGGCGCTTTCGCATCTCCTCGCTGAAACTGAAATCCCCGATCAACTGGATCCCCGGCTTACCAAAGTTCACTGGATTGTAAGCACTGATACAGAGATCAAAATCACCGGAAACACTCCGACAGAATTTTTCAAAGTATCTCAGCTGGAGCTGCACTAATTTCGCCGGACCATCGACTGCAGGGAGTTTAGGCGCCTGGACATACTTGACCTTTTCGGGATCGACTGTCGTTCCATAAGCAGCGTTGAGCTCTCCCCACTTCATCGGGGAGGCAGTCACAAACGTGACACTATAGTGATACTGCATGGCCTGAAGCGTCCACATCGCGGTCGCTTCCGATCCGCCTCTCCCCATCCAGGGATGAGTGATCAGGATGGAACTGGCTTTCATGGTTCTGCGTCAGCCCGTCCGGCTCAACGAACGGGTAACATCCACGCGATGGGTAGGCTCCCAAATACTATCAGTTACCCCTTTAGCGAAAGAGATGTATCCAAGAACGATAGCACTATTCATCCAATAGAAATAGCGCACAAATCGAAAGAACTTGATACAGATGCTGGATTCCAAGCGACTGAGCAAGTAGTCGATTGACGCCATCAGCCAAGTCATAACAAGAGCCAACATTGGAATCCAGTACGCGTGCGAATATTGCGTCAGAAGCAGACAAGAAACGTGTGCCAGAAACAACAAAACCGGGCCATTCCATCGCAATCCTTTGTGGGACCAAAAGGCGAAACAGAGAGCTAACCTTCCGTTCAGCGGGTTGAACAGCGATTTGAATACACCGAGATTTTGAAAGTTCCCGAGGGCAATGCGTCGTTTACGCTTGAATTCCTCCTGAATGTCTTCTGAAACGGCTTCATTCGCAACCGCTTCGATATCAACGATAGCCTCATGCCCACGCTCCAGGCAGTTCATGGTTTGGAAGAAATCATCACAAAAGAAGTTTCCCGGCACGGTACGAAACAAGGACGCCCTAACACAGTAGCACGCACCAAAAGCACCCATTGCGGTCCCCCAGAGAACACTCTCGCGAAATTTTGCCAGATTCTCCTGGGAGATATAACTCTCTTCCTCCTTGCGGATGCCTTCCTCCGCACGGCTCTCTTCCTGATGAAGCCTCACGTCAACAATACTTGCCCCGACGAGTCCGACCTTCTCACGCTTAAAATGCCTGACCGCGTTGCGAACCATTGATGGCGTCCAGGACACATTCGCATCACACAATAGGAAAATAGCAGATTCGGGATCACTAAGATCCGCAAGAGCTTCCTTCGCTAACATGTTCACGACAGGGATTTTCCCGTTGCGACCACCGAACTTCCGCAGTTCGATCCACGGAAACTCTTCATGGCATTCGTTCACAATGTCATGAGTCCGGTCGACCGATCCGTCAGAGCCAATCAAAACTCGAAGTTTACCAAGCGGATAATCCGAAGCAATTACGCTATCGAGAGTGGCACCAATCACCTGTTCTTCGTTATAAGCCGCCATCAAAGCTACCACCTCGGGAAACTCGTCATCGTCCTCATAACGCTCCTCAGGCAATTTTTTCCCTCGCGCCATGAAGCGAAGCAGGTGTGGATAGACCGCGTAGGTATGAACGATACAAAGTGATGCCGTCCAGAAAACGATAGAAAGGAAAATGTAGAATCCGGTTTCCATCGCTAGTTGTGATCCCTCCCTGTCGGTTGATGGTAGTGAAACTCGGACTCCACCAAGTGATGCCCGGCCATGCTTCCCCCCTGGAACAGTTCTTCCTCCAATCCTTCGAGATCGTCCTCCTCGAGGATCAATTGAGAAGTGTTCTGGCCCAGCTCCTCACGGTAGTTGAGGTAGGTAGCCCGGTTAAAAAAGAACTGAGGAAAAGCCATGATGAATCCGTAGAGCACACCCGTAAAGCGTTCGTCGAACGGATTTCGTGTGATACTTTCACTTAAAACAGCCCACATGGCGACAAAGGGCAGAAACACCAGGAACGAATCCCAAGCTCGAGGCCCCATCACAGTCTTTGCGTTCAAGCAGGCCGACTTCAGGCTCATTCCCATCGGAACGAAAGCGCTCAAGAGCATGATCCCGATCCCGATGAAGCCACTCGAGAACAAAGTGTATGTCCAGATACTGTGACCTGCCGTGTAGATCTCATGAGGAAACTGGTGACGATCATCCGGGTAGACCATGAAGATCTCCGGATAGTAGGACTCATCCCAATAGTAGGAAGCCCCCAGACCGCGCCCGAAAATAAAACTGTGGGGTTCCTGTTCGAGAATTTCCCACATCGACTTCGCCTCAGCCTTTCTCATGAGGGACGAAAGGTCCTCGGTCAAAACACCACTTTCACCCCGGTTGTCGAAGATTCGCTGATACCAGCGTTCCGCCAGGTTCGGCTGGGCAAACAAAGTGCCGGCAATCACAAAAACTGTCACGACACCCATTCCCACTAGCGGACCGATCTTCCGAACGGGAAACGAAATATCATACATCTTCCAGAGAAGGCCGAGCAGCAGGCAGAAACCGGCCACGATGAAAGAAACGCCCAGCGGGAGAACCAGGCTTCGCGTCACTGAGATCGCCGCGATCGCCAAAGGCACGCCCAGCACAGCGATGCTCCACCACGTGAACTTGTGACGCAGCAGCAGCGAACAAGCTGCCCAGGCAAAGAGAAATCGCATGGCTGGACTGAGAATTTCCATCCGCACTTCGGAGAGCGGGACCCCACTGCTCACAGCGCCGTATCCGAAACGCCAAAGTACATTGGTCATACACGCAAAGAGAAACCATTTCACCGCCTCCCCGGGACGCATACCGTTGGCAGCTACAATCGTCGTCACATTCAAGGCAAGCCCAACCAGGACTCGAGGAACGGCAAGTCGCGCCACCCGGCCGGGGTCATTCCCCCAGGCCAGTGCCACAACGACACTGAAAATCACATACCCCCACCAGAGCATCACCAGGTAAACACCCGGCCGAACGAAAAGGTTCTTCACCCCGAGTATGCTAGCGATGCCTCCTGAGAGAATCGCCATCCCTATGAATGCATACTGGAACAAGGAGCCACCGGTCTGCGCGGCACCAAAACCGATATCGAAGCTCCGGTAGTCAAAAACAAAGGAGAACAGAAAGACGACAAACAACACGCGAAACAGCTTCAATGCCACCGCAGGAGGCGCATCGATCTCGGACTGCTCATTGGCAGTAGCTGTCGCGATCAGGTTCATTGAATCAGCAGGCGCCTTCTCTTTTGAAAAAGGTCAGCACCATGATCTGGAAATCGAAAATCACGTTCCAGTTCTCGATGTAATGCAGATCAAACCGAACCCGCTCGGAAAGATCGGTATCGCCGCGAAGGCCGTTGACCTGCGCCCACCCGGTGATGCCCGGCTTAATATTGTGGCGGGCATTGTAGTGGGGAATATCCTCCTTGAACTGAGCAATCAACTCAGGACGCTCAGGGCGTGGTCCAACGAGGCTCATGTCGCCCTTTAACACGTTCCAGAACTGCGGAAGTTCGTCGATGTTCCACTTCCGCATGACAGCCCCCACCCTGAGGCAGCGGGGATCGTTCTTCACCGTCCAACCGACACCAGCACTTTCGGCGTTCAGTTTCATGCTGCGAAGCTTGATCATGTCGAAACACTTGCCATTCGCCCCAAGTCGACGCTGGCGATAGAAAATAGCTCCGGGACTCTCGCGTCTGATAAAAATGCCAAAGAGAGCAATCACCGGGGCTGCCAGCGCCAACCCAATCAGTCCCCCGATGACATCGACCGAGCGCTTGAGCGCCTGATTCACCGTCGAGTGCAGCGGCAACTTGGAAATTCCCAGAATTGGAATACCGCCAACAGATTCCAGATGCAGCCCGCTCAGCAAGACTTGAAAACAGGTCGGGACGAGTTTGAACTCGATCATCTCTTTCTCGCAGAGTCTCGCAATGTCCATCAAACGGCCGGATTTGAGAGCATCATCTGCCACGATCACCACATGGCAGACGCCCAGCTGCAGCAGGGCGTCGAGACTCTCAAAGCTACCCATCACCGGCATATTTGACGGCACAGGAGTCTTAAAATCCCCCTGAGGGGGCGCAATCACTCCGACAATATCAAACGGGCGATCGCTGGCCTTGCCGAAGGTTTTAACCACCTCGGCGAAGTCTTCGCTCCAGCCCACCACAAGAGCGCGTTGCCGAAGGCCCTGCGAAGTCTTCTCACGACTCAGAACTCTCCAGAGAATGCCGCGCCACACCGGCAGAATGGTCAGCATCAGGACAAGTCCGATCGCGCAGTAAATCCTTGAGACAGGAGGATCAAATCTCAGGAGGAAGGTCAACGTCAGAAAGGCGAGGATCCACACCAGAGATCCTTTAAAAAGAATCTTCAGGGTATTGGTGTAAGAAAGCAGGTTTTCTCTCGCGTAGAGTCGAAAATTCAGCAGAGACGTCATCATCAGCACCACACCAAGGACGATATATCCAAAATAGTCGGACAGGCTTTGCCCCGGCTCAGCCGGCGTTCCGAGTCGTGCCAGAGGCGTAACAAATCGAATCCAATGCGCGAAAACCAAAGCACTCGCGACCATTAACAAGTCCGCCAGAAACGCCCCCCCGACGAGGCGGTGGTATTGAGCCTTGGACGTCATCGCCGGCTGCTTCAAGGGAAGCGCCGACAAACTCTTCATTGCTGACTGGTCCTCGCTCATCGAAATACTGTGCTGCTTTAAATCTTAGAAGAAATAGTGAAATAAGCCTGACTGTCTCAAATCGAACCGTTCACCCCGGTCGCGGTGGCGAGTGCCTTGGCGTTATAAGAGAGCGGGGCCCGGTCAATCCCCGCCACATAGTCGACCTGAGCGGGATTAAAGTTCGAGCTTCGATTGAGAACGCAGCCGGCCAACCGTGCCCTCATTCGTTGAAGGTCGTGAACTGCCCGGCGGGCTCCTTCGTAGTGGGTTCTTCCCGCCTCTACCACAAGTACCGTTGCGTCAGCGTGAGGGGCGTAGGTCAGACTATCACTGACGACGTTCAGCGGCGACGTATCAATAATGACACAGTCAAACGAGGAGTAGGCTTCCTGAAGCATTCTGGCAAAAATCTCTTCACCCATAGGCTCGCCGGTATTTGAAATGAAGCGCTCGCAGGAAATGAGGTAAAGGTCCTTGAAGGTCGTTTCCTGACAAAGACTTTTTGCGCCAGTTTTTTCTTCCTCAGCCACGCTTTTTACCGGGTCAATGAAAAGCTCTGCCATACGTGGTCGACAGAAATCAGCATCGACCATCAGTGTGCGATACCCCATGTTTGCCTGCAATACCGCAAGGTTGGCTGCGCAGAATGTTTTCCCCTCTCCCGGAGACGCGCTCGTGATCATCACACTCCGGGCACGATAAGCAGATAAAGAAGTCCGCAAAGAGCGAAAACTTTCGGAGACAATTGAGTTTGGATCGAGATTAACAACCAGCGACTGGTGCAATTCCGCTTCCTTGGCGGCACTCCTCGGTACTTCAGCAAGAACAGAGAGCCCGAGACTCGACTCAATCTGCTTGCGCGTACTGAGACTGCGGTCGAGCAGACCAATACCGATCACTACCGCCAGGCCTAAAAAGGAACCAATCCCACCTGCGACAAACACAGAAAGCTTTTTCCGGGGGGAAATGGGCTTAGCGGGAACCAGTGGGGAGGCAAAAACGCGCACCACCGTTTCATCGACTCCTTTAGCAACGTCCGTATCATTCATCCGGTCGAGCAGTTCCTGATAGGTAGATGCAGCCGATTCACGGGCCTGCATCAAAGTGCGAAATTCTTTCCTGATCCCGTCGACCTCTATCAAACGTGTTTTCTGTGCCTGCACCATCAGACGTAGCTCTTGCTCGTGGGATTCAGCGCGGCGGTGCGCATTTTCGATGGAATCCCCGACCCCAGCAGCGACAGCGCTGACTTGTTCTTCGAGACCAAGGAGAGTCAGTTCGTAGCTCTGATAAGTACTGTGATCGGGGCCGTATTGCTTCTTGATTCGAACAAACTCAGCTCGCGCCGTATTCCGGGTGTGGAGAAGATCCTGAATGTGCTTCTGACCGCCGTAGGATCCGATATCGAAAACCAACTCATGCTGCTCATGCTTGATCCCTTGGAATTGCTCGAATTCCCCTTTGCGGAGGAGAGCTTCGGAAACCGCCGCTGCCAAACGCTTGTCTAGGTCAGAAAGTTTTTCACCGACAAAATCATTATCTTCGTCGAGGGCTATATCGGCATGCTGGATGCGAAACTCCTGCAGCCTGTCCTCAGCTGCATTGACCCGGGCCAGCTGGTTATTCGCTTTGTCTTCAAGTCTCTCTCTGGACTTCGCTGCCGAAGACCTGTTCTGCTCGCGAATCAAATTCTGAAATTCCTCGATAAAAGCTTCGGCCATATCCCTGGCCCGCTCCGGATTGCGATCGCGAACCGCGACGTCGATGAGACGAGTTCCCCGGCGGAGCTGTGCGTCCACATTCTCCCCCACTAATTCGACCACCTCAGCATCCGAATAGGGGGAGCTTCTTGACTTGAGAAAGTCAGCGTCGTCCCGCAATTCAAGTCGATCGACAACCCGAAGAATCACGTTGGCATTTCTCATGCCCGCAGCCATCGATTTAAGGGCGTCAAGCGTCTCCCAACTCGCCTGCTTGGCCCCGCGAAACCCATCAAAAGCAGTATTCTCGTTCGTCGGATCTACGTAGACCACCGCGGTCGATTCATAAACCTTCGGAGCGAGAAAAACATAGGCCACCGCCACCCCGATTACAGCCAAGGCAATGACTGCTGCCAGCCATAATCGCTTCCGAGTGACCGCAACGAGACGGGCAATATCCAACGCAGGAAAGCCGGGAAACAACGTACTATCGCTCGCCGGCTGTCTCTGTCCTGCTCCAAATTGATTCATCAGCGATGGATTAAAAGAGGTCCACACAGGATGTCTTTCGAAAAGACCGAAAGAAGTCCCTTATTAGGTATTAAAGAAAGAATGACAATTTATAAATTTACCCCGTCAAAACCACTGTTTCAAGGTGTTTTCATAATTTAAATAATTTTCATAAACATAAAAACCACACAGGCGTAGGGCCTAGACCAGACAAGCCCAGCACTATTTTATTTGGATCCCAAGGTTTGCAAGCCATTTGAGAGCGAGTAGACTCTTGGCGTTCTCTGAGTCGGTCACCTGACCATTGCATAAAGCATGATCGAGGCCAGTCCTGTCATTACGACCGTTTTCTGCCATAGCATGAATTCCCGCATTCTTTATTTTTTCTTCTGGCTTCTACCCGCAGCCCCTCTCATGGCGCAGGAAAGCGGAGAGGCAACCTCACCTGGCAGCGTCACGACCACTGCCGAAACGGTGCTCGACTACATGCTGAAAGGCGGTCCGTTCCTGATGATTCCACTGGCAGCCCTGTCATTTCTCGCGGTCATCCTGATCATTTTCTACCTCTTCACGATCCGGCAAGGCGCCGTTGTCAGCGATAAGTTCATGAACGCCGCTGACGCCCTCATTCGCAAACAGGACTATCTCGGCCTGATCGCCGTCTGTAACCGCGAGAACGAGTGTATCGCCCGGATTGTCTACAAGACGCTCGACTTTGCCACCAAGAACCCTACTGCCAGCTTTGATGAGGTTCGCGAGGTCACAGAAGCGGAGGGAACGCGTCAAGCCTCCCAGCTCAACAACCGCATCTCCTACCTCAATGATATCAGTCGTGTCGCCCCCATGGTCGGCCTGTTCGGAACTGTTATCGGAATGATCGCCGCTTTCGAGGGCATCGGGAAATCCTCCGGCGTTCAGCATATGGAACTCGCACCCGGTGTTGCCCAGGCACTCGTCACCACAGCAGCAGGACTCGTTGTCAGTATCCCGTCTCTGGTTTTCTACTCGATCTTTCGTGGCAAAGTTCAGAGACTAATTGCAGAAATGGAGGCGGCCATGACTCATATCATGGCATTGCTGGCAGCTCAGTACAAGCGCGCCAACTACCGCGCCAGCGCTCGCCGCGAGTCTTCCGATGGCGAATAGGCCATCGCATCCCCTTCCCTTCCGAATCTATGAAGTTCAGAGACACCAGCAGTCAGCAGGGCGCCGAGCTTGAGCTAGCCCCGATGATTGATGTGGTATTCCTGCTCCTCATTTTCTTCATTGTCACGTGGCAGTTCGCTCGCTTTGAGCGCGATATGGATATTTCTGTCCCTGCCGCCGAAGAAGCTGAGAATACCGACCGGCAGACCGGGGAAATCATTGTCAACGTTCGTTCCGACGGCTCCATCATTCTCAATGGTCGCGATGTGACCGAACCGGAACTGCTCTCAAAGCTGCAATCCATTTCCGAGGCATATCCCGACCAGGCAGTCATCCTGCGTGGATCTTCGGACACCGACTTTCAATCCATCATCAATGTGCTCGATCAGATCAAGAAAGCAGGCATCTGGAATGTCGCTTTCGCCACGACCAAGCCCCAGTCGTGAAGTTTGAGCGTATTGAGAGCATAAGGTTCTAAATTTCGAAGATGCGTCTCCCTTTCCTCCAGCAGATTGCCCGCCGCTCCCTCTGCCTCTGGGCCGCACCTTCACTTTGCTTTTTACTCGGGTTCTCGCCATCCTGCCTCGTAGCCCAGGATGCACCTGCGCAACCCGCTCCGGAGGCTCAGCCCGCTCAGGTCGAAGACGTCCTCGAATATGCGGACATGCTTTTCAGCCGCGAGCAATACGGCATCGCTGCCCAGCAATACCAGATTTTTATCAGAGAGCAGCCGAACAGCCCGAACCAGCAGATTGCCTGGTTTCGTCTGGGAGAATGTTATCTCAAGGTCAATCAAGAAGCCGATGCGGAGAAAACCTTCAACTTTCTGATCAACCAGTATCGCCGAGGCCCGTTTGTCGGATCCGCCGCTTACCGGCTCGCAATCATGAGGCTCGACAAGAAGGATTACCGAAACGCCCTCGCTTACTTCAAGATCGCCAAGGATGAGCTCACCAATCCCGAGGTCAAACTTCAGGCGAAGTACTACTGCGCCCGCTGTCTTCAGCTGACGCAGCAAAATAAGCAGGCGCTCGCCCAGTTCGAAGCAGTCATCAAAGCCGCGCCGAAAGAAGAGAACCCCTTTCACGAGCGGGCCATGCTCGAGTCCGCGCGACTGCACTTCGAACTCGGCGATACCGAACTGGCTCTGGAGCGTTTCAAGGAACTCGCCGACACCGCCAGCACCAGGGAGTTCAAAGAGGAAGCGATTGTTCGTGGCGGTCTGCTCGCGGCGGAAGCCGGTGACACCGAGGCCAGTGAAGAGCTACTCAACCGCGCTCTCAAGTTCTCCGACACCAGTCCCTGGAAGGCCCTCGCTCAAGTCGGTGCCATTTTCAATGCTTTTGCCCGCGAGGACTATGAGCGCGTCGTGGCCCTCTACAATCTGGGTGCCTACACTCGCCCGGATGAGTCTCGCGCCAAGATGCTGCTGATCGTGGCACACTCCTATCGACTCATGAACAGGCTCGAACCGGCTCTGCGGATTTATACGCTGATTGAAGCCAAGTACCCCCGCCAGAATGAAGGCGTCGAAGCTGGTTACCGGCGCCTCCAGCTGCTTCACCAGACATCCGATAAGGCCCTTCCTAATGCGGCGGACAATTACGCCCGGACCCAGACTGCCATCGATGCGGCGAATCCCTACATCGATATGGCCTGGCTCATGAAAGCCGAATACCACTTTGCCCAGGCTGAAAACTCAGCAAGCGGAGCCGGTTCCGATTACGCCAAGAAACACTATGCGCTCGCCGCCGCGGCCTACACCAAGGTCCGCCTTGAAATGGTCGATGCGAAGTACCGCGAAATTTGCCTCTACAAGCGTGGTTGGTCTCAGATTGAGTCTGACGATTTCAAGAACGGCATCGTCAGCCTGACCAGTTTCATTCAGAAACATCGCAAGAGCTCTCTTGCCTCCTCCGCCATCGCCAAGCGAGCATCAGCTTATCAGCACAACGAAGACCACCAGCTCGCTCTCGAAGACTTCCAGGATATCGCCAAGAATTACCCCGAGGCACCCGAACTGGAATTTGCGCTTCAGCAGATTGCGTTGATCTATGCGCATCAGCGAAAGACCACGGAGATGATCGTGGCTTATCAGGATCTCCTCCAGCGTTTCCCCAATACCGATGGCGCCGGCGAAGCCCACTACTGGATCGGGGTTGGCTTCTTTGATCTCGAGCAACACCAGCAGGCAATCCCGGAACTGAATCAGGCCCGCAACATCGACCCGCAATACGAAGACAAAGCCACCCTTCGCCTCATCATCTGTCACTACCACCTCGAAGAAATCGATGCACTTGCCGAGAATGCCCGACGCTATCTGGAAAACACCCCGAAGGAAACCGGTCAGGGTGCCAAAGCCCGGCGCGCCTCCATCCCTCCACAGGTTCTCGAATACCTTGGCAAGAAGCTCGCCTCGTCTCGCGACTACGAAAACGCCGAGTATTTCCTTTCGGCACAGACCAAGGGAAGAAACCCGGGCGACATCTCCAGTTCCGTGTGGAAGCTGCTCGCTGAATGCCGTTCAGAATTGAGGAAACACGAGGGCGTCATCACCGCCTGCGATAACTTCCTCGTCCAGACCGAGCGTCCCAGTGAGCGCGCCTCCGCCTATCTCCAGCGTGGCTTTGCCCAGTTTTGCCTCAAGCAATACGACGACGCCAGGAACAGTGCCCAGGAGAGCTTGCGCTCGCAGAAAGAAGGACGCACCAATGCCGAGGCCCGCATTCTTCTGGGTGATATTGCAGCCGCTGACGGCAACCTCGCCGACGCGGCTCGTGACTATCTTGTCGTCAGCCAGATTTTCTACGATCCCGAAGTGACTCCGAAAGCGCTCGCCAAGGCCGTCAACGCCTATCAAGCGCTGGGCAACCTGGATAAAGCGGAGCAGCTCCAGCAGGAGCTCAGTTTGAAGTTCCCCAATTACGAGCTGCCCGCGAGTCTCGACCCGGACTGTTAATCCTCAGTTGTCAGACCGCTCATCAGTCTCTTCCGCTGAAGAGCTTTCGCTCGAAGTCGATCCACCACCTTCACTCTGTTCAACAGGCATCAGCCCCACGGGCTTCTCCTCGATCTCTTCAATATCATCACTGATCGGCCAGCGTTCGGGATCGATCTGAATCTGCTCCGGCGTCGAAACCCGAATCACGGCGCCCCCGGCAAATTCGTAAGGTTTTGATTCAGGTGGTGTCGTTAGAGTCTTTGTCACCAGCGGCACCACGGTAAAGATCATCGCCTCATTCTCCAGCCTCTCGATATTCAGCAGGGCCGCACACGTGGTTGACTCACTCACCCGAAGAGTGTCCCCGGGCTTGAGGGCGAAGGATACCGGCACCTCTGCTGACGGCAGAGCCAAGTCGATAATTCCGTCCGGAAAATCAATCGATCGCCCCCGAATCACCAGACCACTTTGGAAGACATCTTGTTCCCCCATTTGCTGGACGGACTCTACTTTAAAGTCCCCTGACAAAAATACTACTTCGCCTCGCTCGATGTAGTTCTTGATGTAGCTCCGCTTCAGGATGCCGTTGTAGGCCACCAGTTCCGTCGGGGAGAACGGATAGACATCGGCATAAAGATCCTTCGTTGAATAAAACTTTCCCCGTGGCGCAGACACCCGGGTAAATCCCTCGATCGGATCCAGTTTTTCAAGCCGAGTCAGCAAGCGGTAGTTCATGGGATGCTCCGGCTGTCCGAAGACCCACATGCAGAACGACCACGAGGCCGCGTTCAGTCCGATCAGAACAGCAATGGCGGCAATCCAGAGAATCAGATTCCCGCTGTGATATCTGGCCTCGTCATCGTTCTTCCGCAATTCCCGTGCGAATGAACTCTGATCAGGCAGCGCATCCATATTGAGAGCGAAACAAACTCAATCAATTGCTGCCACCACAGACTTCGCCGTCCATCGTTTCAGGATCGTATTCCGGCTCCTTGTCAGCCGCAGCCGGTTCAAACGAGGTGCCGCAACCACAGCTGCGCGCCGCATTGGGATTTTCGATCTTAAAACCGGAATCGTTCAA
>JABSSQ010000471.1 GCA_013213905.1 Verrucomicrobiales bacterium
ACGTTCGCCAGAAAAACTCAATGACTCTACGTTTTCATATGGGGCGAGATGATGTCCTCGAATTCAGTCGCCAGTATCATTTGGCGTCGCCTACTTACCGGCGCACTCGGATGAGGGTCCGCTGGATGTTGCCAATCATAATGATCGGGTTATGGGCATTAACCACTTCCCGTTCTGGCTTTGAGTGGACCTCGACAGCGATTTTCTTCGGGAGTGCTCTACTGTGGTTTCTTTTCTATCCAGCTCGATACGACCGCAGCGTTCAGAAATACTGCGAGAAAACCCTCGATGAAGGATCACACCACAAGAACTTTGGTCAGTGTGAGCTTGCCATTTCTGAGTCAGGACTTCATTCAATTGCCCCCAGTGGGGAGAGCAAGTTCCACTGGGAGTCCGTAGATCGAACACTTTTGACTGATACCTACCTGTTCATCTTTCTCAATGGCCCGATTGGCTACCCCGTTCCTATTTCTGAAGTAGGCAAGGAATCGGCCCGTGCGGCGTATGAATACGTCAACGAGCACATCAACAACACCACTGCCTAACAAGATTAAATGAGAAGGCAGCGACCCGCGATTCACGCGGCTGGTAAACTCGCTGCTGATGAAAAAGAACCCACTTCTTGCCCCTGTCGTTGGAATTGATCTTGGAGACCTTCGCCACGCCGTTTGCGTGATTGATCACGAAGGGAATACCCTCGAAGAGTGCAAGATCACCAACACGCGTGGCAGCTTCACCAAGCTCGCCAATCAATACCCCGGAGCTCGTGTCGCCATTGAGGTGGGCACGCACAGCCCCTGGATTTGATGGCTTCGCCACTCCTTCGGAGCACGTCGCTGGGGCTCCTGTCCATCTCGCTCGGCTCGATTGTCGGCTGCTGACCGACCTGGGCTGCGAAGTGATCGTTGCTAACAGTCGCAAGCTGCGAGCCATCTACCAGAACGAGCGCAAGAGCGACGAACTCGATGCGTGCATGATCGCCAAGCTGGCCCGAGCCGATGTCTCGTTGCTCCATCCCGTCAAACACGGCTCCGAACAAGCTCAGCGTGATCTGCTGCGCATCAAATTGCGCGACAACCTCGTGCGCCAGCGCGTCAATGTGATCTCATCAGTCCGCTTCACGCTCAAAGCACTCGGTATCCGCCTGGCCTCGCCCAATACCAACTGCTTTGTGAAACGCACCCGCGAATACCTCGAACCTCGTGATCCCGAACTGCTCGACATGATTGAAGGGCCGCTTCGAGTGATCGACGAAATGACCCAACGCATCCGCCAACTCGATCGTGAAATCGAACAACTCTGCGACGAACGCTATCCTGAAACCAAACGCCTTCGTGAGATCCGGGGTATTGGTCCCATTACTGCCCTCTGCTTCGTGCTGGTGATCGAAGATCCTCATCGCATCGAACGAACTCGCGACGTTGGAGCCTACGTTGGGCTGGTCCCGAAACGCGATCAATCGGGTCGAAGCGACAAGGAACTCTCCATCAGCAAATGCGGGAACGCCTACCTGCGACGTCTGTTGGTAAGTGCCGCCCAATACATGCTCGGCCCGTTCGGTGAGGAGTGCGACATCAGGACGCGAGGTCTACGACTGGCAGAACGCGGAGGGCGCGGTGCGAAGAAGAAAGCCGTGGTGGCAACAGCAAGGAAGCTGTCGGTAGTGATGCTGAGCGTGTGGAAGAACGAAACCCACTAAGAGGCGCAGCGAACCGCAGCCTGAACCAGAATTTGAGATGAACGAAGAACGAACTTCCAGGACGACTGCGATGCCGCGCCAGCAAAAAGCTTTTGGGATGACTGCGGAGCCTCGTCAGCACCGGGTGACTCGAAGCCTAATTGCGGGAACAAGATAGCAGCGTCCTTTACTTTACGAGATGAGCACGGATACAATCATGCACCGAAGCCCTGAAGTGGCTTCACCGAGAGTGCGAATGGAAGCCTGATTCCTCGTTCATCGCCAACTGACACAAACCGAAAACAGAATTACCAAAATTGAAATTTTGACCTTTAACCTTGCCTGCCTTCTCATGGAAGGCGCGGCTGGACAACCCGCTACCCCGCCGTGAGTCGACATGATCCTATTTACTCATACACTTAACCCTGTTGGGAAGTGGCGCTGCCGGTAGCCTGTGGCAG
>JABSSQ010000472.1 GCA_013213905.1 Verrucomicrobiales bacterium
AGAAATGGACACGAGCTTATGTGAAAGTTTTTGATGATCCCTCCCACACTTCTCATACATCCAGCCCTGCTATCATGCGCCACCCGGACCCCCTGCAGCGCAAGTCGATGGGCGCTACAAGGGGCAGGGTATTGACGATGCAGAGTCAAATTTCTTGGAAGACTGTTAATTAGAAGTCATCGGGAGATCATCCACGGTCTCGATTCCGGAAACGACTTGGAGCCATCGGAAGCCTTGGTTCCTCCTCGCCCGACACCGGCACCAACTCTTCCGGGCCCGTCTGCAGAGAGCCTTTTCGGATTGTCTGCAGCTTCCTCGTTGACCGCGTGAGCAACTCGAACGTGGCCGGACAAGGTGGAAACATTAGGCGCATTCAGGACGGTTCTCTGCGTCGTTTTCCCACAATAAGGACAAGGACATGGCGCATCTCGATCATTGATCGTTCTCACCACCTCAAAGTCGCCACAGTCTTCGCATGTGTAATCGTAAGTAGGCATGATGAAATTAGAGGTCAGGGGCCACTGGAACTTTGACGGATCCATCCAGGTATTTGGTGGGTCCATCGGCACCAGGCATCATATCATTCTTGAAGATGTCAGTGGGTAGCCACAGGGTGGCGCAAGCATTGGGGTAATCGACAATACCAGAGACATGCCCCTGAACCGGCGCGGTTCCCAAGATCGCCAGTGCCTGCTCCCGGGAGTAGCCGAACTTCGTCATGTAGGTGATCGCATTCAGACAGGCCTGGCGATAGGCCTCAGTCATGTCCATGTAGTGCTGAACACCATCGCAGTCGACTGACACACCCTCAAAAATGAGATAGTCATCGTAATTCGGAGTGGTCGGCGACGGCTTGAACATGGGATTCTTAACGCCATACTTGGCAACCCCATCCTTGATCAGGTCCACTTTCACGTGGAGCCAGCTTGCCATTTCAATACCTCCGCAGAAGGTGATCTCGCCATCGCCTTGGCTGAAGTGTGTGTCACCCATGGAAAGACCGCCACCCTCAACATATACCGGGAACCAGATCTTCGAGCCACGTGAAAGGTCTTTGATGTCGCAGTTACCTCCGTTTTCGCGCGGTGGAAGCGTTCTGGCGGCTTCCGCTGCAGCAGCATCTCGGGCATCACCTGTCATGCGACCCATGTGTGCTGCTTGGGTGTTGGGCAACTCAGCTAGTGCCGGTACTCTTGTTGGATTAGTATCGAAAAGCACCTTCTCCCGCTTATTCCAGGTATCCAGCATCTTGCGGTCCGGCAGACAGCCAATGAGCCCGGGGTGAATTAATCCCGCAAAGTAAACATCTGGAACATGGCGGGAACTGGTATACATGCCTTCAAAATCCCAAATCGTCTTTTGCGCTTCGGGGAACTGCTCCTGCAGAAAGCCGCCTCCATTATTCTTGGAAAAAACGCCATTAAATCCCCATAGGCTTCGGTCCAGCGGACCCACATCGAGCAGGTCGACAATCAAGAGGTCGCCGGGTTCAGCCCCCTTAACACCGATGGGCCCCGAAAGATAATGAACTTGCGGGAGTTCAACATCCCGCACATCAGAGGCGTCATCATTGTTTTTGATCTGGCTTCCCGTCCAGTCGTAAGCTTCGACTATGAAGTCCGCCCCTGGTTCAACCCATTCGACGATCGGGATGTCAGGATGCCACCTGTTGTGGATTTTGTCGTTCGTATGTGGACTCTCTTCGAGATCCACTGAAATAAGCGTATCTGGCATTTCTTCTGTTCCTTGATTTTTGTTATATTTACTTATTTAAAACTGCGGCTTAGAGGGAGACGCTCTCGAAGAACGCCGACTTCAAAAACTGCAAGTTAATTGCATTAATGAGCACGATATGTGCCCGGCGCCGGGGCAGCGCGAGAGATAGATGGTGAAAGATATTCACCATTGAATGACTCAGGCCAAAGTGCGTGAAGGCAGCCCGAACAATGTCATACCACGAGAGTTCTATTTTTAGTTTTAAGGATCAGGCCTCCAATTGTTTCACCAGACACCTGGAGTGCCGCATCGCTGGAATGCCAATAAGTTGGGGTTCCGGACGGCCGCGAATTCGAGTCAGCAGATTCGGAGGTTTGGGAAGGTTTCACAGAAAGAACTCCCGGGTGAGATTCACAAGTGGATTCGAGGGGTTTCCGTGAGGCAATAGATTTGATACCTGACCCCTTTTGCTTGCGTTTGACGCCTTGACACCGGTGTATGACCTCCCCATGACGTCTGAAGAGTTCACCAGCATAATTGCGGAAGAAGGATTTGAAATTGAGCATCTAGAAGATGGGCTGCCCTCCCCGGTGAACGCCACTGCCAGAAAACGCGGCTGACCTTTTCCCAAAGAAAAAGGTCAACCTTCTGATTTCTCAGAAGTAAAACGTAAAACGGGTCAGGTATCCAGGGCGGAGATTTATTAAGAGACTTATTAAGGGTCAGACCTTCAATTGTTTTGGGCCTTGCCTGAAACGCCCTGATCTCCCATGCTAGCTGGCATGAGATCGCTGCGGCTGTTGGGTGAGGGGCGTTCGTTTTACCACTGCATTTCGCGGGTGGTGGACCGCCAGATGGTGTTCGAGGACCGGGACAAGGAGGTGTTTCGCAAGATCATGCGCAATCTCGAGGCCTTCATGGGTGTGCGGGTGGTGACGTATTGTCTGATGACGAATCATTTCCATCTCCTCGTGGAAGTGCCGGATGAAGATGAGCTGGAACCCTTGAGCGAAGCCCAACTGCTCAAGCTCCTGCCTCGCCTGCATGACCCGGTCACGGTCAAAGGCATCGAGCAGGAACTGGAGCGCGCTGAGACCGCTGGCGACGAAGCCTGGAGGGCTGAAATCCTGGCCCGCTACGAGAAACGGCGTGGCGACCTTTCCCTCTTCCTCAAGGAGTTGAAGCAACGCGTCACGCTCTACATGAACAAGCGCCTCAACCGACGAGGCACTCTGTGGGAAGGGCGCTACAAGAGCGTGCTCGTGGAGGGCAGCGAACAGGCACTGCTCACCATCGCCGCTTACATCGTTCTCAACCCGGTCCGCGCCGGGATGGTCGATTCTCCTGAGGACTACCGCTGGTGCGGCTACGCTGAAGCCTTGTCAGGTGGACGCAGCGCCAAGCTGGCCCGCAAAGGGCTGGGGACGATTCTCAGCGAATCCCTCCAGGACAGTGACTACCGGGCCGACTGGCGTCGCACCCGGAACCGGTATCGTCTTTTTCTCTTTTCCGAAGCCGAAAAACGGGTCGGCGACGAAGCCACCGGTGTTTCCGCGAGGCGAGGCGTCAGTGAACAACGCCTCGACGCGGTGGTGAAAGCCGAAGGCAATCTCTCGATTCGACAGGTTCTGCGCCACCGGGTCCGCTACTTCAGCGACGGCGCTATCCTCGGCACGGCCGAGTTTGTGAACGAAGTCTTCTCCCGTGAACGGGAACAGGGGCGCTATCCCGAATCCAAACGCGAAACCGGAGCGAGGAAGATGCGAGGTGCTGAATGGGGGGATTTAAGAGTTCTGAGGGACCTACAGGTCAACGTGATCAACTGAGCGCACTCATGTGGTTCGGCGAAATTGTCGCGGTTTTTCCGAATCCGGTGCACTTGCCCTTTTATTTTTTTCCCGTTCTCTCGTTTGTCTATGCGAATCCGACGTGATGCTTTTTTGCGATTTCCTGTCGCAGGATTGTAAATTTGCAATCAGGCGATAAGAAACGGCGTTTAGAACGTTAGCGGCGGGGCCGAAGGCGAGCGATAGCAATGGTAGTGAGGGCCTGAAAGACCTTTGCGATCTGGCTACCAGGTGTGTCAATCTCATGGAGTTCCTTCGTTCACCGATTATTTTTAACTGTATCGTGGTATTATTCGCACATGGAATTACCACAACCGGGATGCGGGCCGGAGAGACCGAGGTAAAGAGGGATTCGAGGCAGTATTCAGATTGGAGTAGAACAGTTGCCCCGGATATCGCTCGGCAGTTCGTAACGATTCGTCAATTAGGAATCGCTGGCGAGCAGTTAGCGATGGGTTCTGGTTTTCAGATTGGGGGAGGGCTTGTCGCGAGTTGTTTTCACACAGTCGGACGAGGCAACGAAATTGTTGCTGAGTTTTCTGATGGAACCACTCGATTGCCCACCGAAATTGTTGCCTGGAGTGAAGCGGCCGATTTGATTGTGCTGCGTTTTGAAGTCAATTCCGGCTTGGAAAAGGATCAGGGAATTGCATTCGCCGACCAAAATATTGAGTTGGGATCGCCCGTGGCTGCAATGGGAAACCCTGAAGGTGACGCGCGCTATTTTGTATCGGGGGTAGTGGCAGCGGGCGAGAAAGTTATGAGAGGAGTCAAGGTGGTTCCTCTGGCAATGGCGATTGAACGAGGAAACAGCGGTGGGCCCGTTGTGAATCAAAGAGGTGAATTGGTTGGAATAGTTGCGTTAAAAGATCTCAGGCGGCCCGGGTTGGGCTATGCGATTTCCGTGGAGGAGCTCAAATCGCTGCTGAAGGAAACGACACCTGTTTCGTTTGCTGACTGGTTGAACCGTCATCGACTCTCGGAATCAGAGTGGGTTCCGGACCGCTTTCGCGACTGGGCGAAAAAAGGAAGTGTTATCCGAGTCGAAAATGCCGCACTTTACCCTCAGCTTTTCCGTACTTGCAAAGCCGTGGCACCTTCTTGTGCTACATCGACGCAGGAGGGAGCGCAGGATCTCACTATTTCGGTCGAGGTGTATCCGGCAGCGGAATCTTCGCCTGGTCTTGTTGTATCTGGAAAAGACGGGCTGCACCTTGGTTGGTCGCTGCGTGGAGAGGAAACATTGGTGTTTCAGGTGTTTGATGGAGGGGCTGCTTCGGTTCGAACTCTCAAGGCGGTATCGTTGCCGAAAGTCACGCGGCCAACGAAATGGGTTCGGTTAAAAATCGAGACAGATGGGAAAACTGTGCGCGGATTCGCGGAGGGGATAGAGTGTGCGGCAGTGTCTCTTCCTCCAGAAATGGGCCCGGTTTCGGTCTGGGAAGCCGGGCTCGGCCTCGCTTATGGGAGACAAGCCAGTTATCGCAGCTTTGCCAAATTGGTCGACCCAGCGGGTACGAAGCCGGACCGCCCTTCGCCTTCGCGGGGGATGGAAATTACCGAGCGTTTTTTTCCAAGCGGCAGGGACACAGATCTCACCATGACTGATTTGCATGTTCTGGAGCTTCAGCTTGCAGAATGGAAAGCGAAGGCCAGAGAGACGCATAGCAGAGCGATTCAGGACCAAATCGTGGAGCGATTTGAGAATTCAGATGGTCACGGTGTTTCGGTTGAATCTGGCGGGCTAGTGTCCGCAGGACTCCTATTCTCCTCATTAATCGACCCTGCTATGGATCCACGAGTCTATCAGCACCAGTTGAATCGATGGGTGG
>JABSSQ010000473.1 GCA_013213905.1 Verrucomicrobiales bacterium
CCCAATTTCGACCGCCTCGCGGCTCGTGGGGTGAGTTTTACCAACGCTCATTGTAACGATCCCATCTGTGCTCCATCGCGCTCGAGTATGATGACGGGGATTTATCCTCAGACTTCCAGCCTTTACTGGTTCGAGGACTATCGAAAGAACGCAATCCTCAGCAAGTGCGTGACCCTGACGGAACACTTAGCCACCAATGGTTACGGTGTTTATTCGACGGGTAAAATTTATCACGGCAACCAGGATCCGATGAATTTCCTGACTGGGTTTGGGTCTGGAGGCAATATCGGCCCGTGGCCATGGGATGGACAGAAGCAGACCAAGCGGGGATTTATTCCTCATTCGGACCAGATGTATTTCTACGCGGACGATGCGGATCCTGACATGGACTACCAGTGGGAGCACACCTTCGGTTCGCTGGCGAGAGTTCCCGAGTATAAAGCCGACCCGGACAACGAAATTCCCGGCTACAAGGGATGGACACTTTCCGGAGAGCCCTGGCGTTACGTGTCAGACGATGATCGTGACCCGATGCCTGATGAAACTCATGCCGGCTGGACCTCGGGGATTCTCCAGCAACCACATACCGACAAACCCTTTGCGTTATTCTGTGGTTTCAGTCGAACTCACACGCCGCTTTATGCGCCGCAGAAGTATTTCGACATGTTTCCCCTTGATGAGATCGAGATTCCGAAGGCCTTCCTGGAAGGAGACCTTGAGGACTGCGCCCCGACCCTCGCCAATACCAGTCTCTACGCTTTTCGCCGTTACCAGATGCTCTTCAACCATGAAGACCAGCCGCAGTTGTTTAAAGAGTATCTCCAGGCCTACATGGCTTGCGTCGCCTTTGTGGATGATCAGGTCGGGGCTGTTCTCGATGCCCTTGATGTGAGTCCTCATGCGAATAACACGGTGGTTTTTTTGACGAGTGATCATGGGTTTCACGTGGGTGGAAAGGAGTCGATCTACAAACAGACGCTATGGGACAGTGGCACCCGTATTCCCTTCATTGTTGCCGGGCTTGAGGGGATGCCCCAGGGCGCGACCTGTCATCAACCGATTTCCCTGATCGACGTTTACCCAACCTTTGTCGACATCTGTGGCCTTCCTGAAAATCCGAACGCGGCAGAGGGACGCTCCGGCTACGAATTGGAAGGGCACAGCATCAAGCCCTTGATGCTGGATCCGGAGGGAGAATGGACCGGGCCGGATGTCGCGATTATGGCATTGCCGGGTAAGGACCACAGCCAGCATCGCGAGCATATCGGCACGCTGTATCCGCACTTTTCCGTGCGCGCCGAAGACTGGCGCTACAGCCTGACTTCTGACGGTCAGGAAGAGCTCTATCACTATCCCAGTGACCCCAACGAGTTCACCAATCTGGCCGACAATCCGGAGCATGCCGAAATGAAGGCACAACTTCGGGAGCAGTTGGTCGCCCTGCGAGACGGGGACAAGTGGAAGGATTTCGGAAACCTTCCTGCCCAGGAGATATCCGCCTTTGAGCTGCTCGCCGAGGTGAGCGGCACAGCGGAGTTCAAGTTGGGCGATGCTGTTGTCGCGAACGTCGAGTCCGAGGAATGGGCACCGCTCAGGATTCGCGTGGGCGGCAATCGCAGCCAGGTGTGGGTGGACAACAAGGTCTATTCGGATGCGATCGGACAGAGTGACATTGCTGCGGGTGTTTTGACGGCTGCTGGTGGAGAGCTTCGAAAGATTCGCATCCGGGAGTTGTAGGTTGTTAATGGAGCTCAACAGGGTTGAGTCGGTCACCAAACAGGGGTAGTTCACTGGGATGAATCGCAAACCGGTCTTCCAGATTATCGGCCTTTCCTGCCTGCTTGCCGCTGTCTCCCTGGCAATCTGGTATATCCCGCGAAGCGCTTACGTGCCATTGGCCTCAAAGGGGAAGGTTCTACATGAAGAAACGTCAGAGTTCTCGAAGATCCGGATTCGTGGTGATGAAGAGAAACGCCACATGCTTTTTGTTTCTGACGGTGGGATCGAGCAGGTCCAGTCGACCATTGATCTCAACAACCCCGGGGAGTTGCAGGTCGCCTACACCAGGACCCTGTTTGCCTCACTTTTGCTGAAACGCCCCCAGCATCGCGTTTTGCTGATCGGACTTGGTGGCGGGGGGATGGTGCGATTCGTCGAAACCCACCTTCCAGACATGTCGATCGAAGTGGTGGAGATCGATCCTGCCGTGGTTCGGCTCGCTGATGAGTTCTTCGAAACGCGGGAAAGCCCAAGGGTGAAGATTCATACCGAGGATGCGTTCGAGTTTCTGGCGAGAGAGCACAAACCTTTTGATGCGATCTACATGGATGCTTTTTTGAGGCCTTCGATCGATGGCGACCCTGAAGGAAAAACGGCCCGACTCAAAACGGTTGCTTTCCTCGAGACAATTCGGGATCAGTTGGTCGACGACGGGGTGGTCTCCTGCAACTTGATTTCCTATCGCAAGACGACTCCGGGGGATATCGAAGCTTTGCGTGAGGTTTTTCCAGCAGTGGAGGTGTTCGAGGTTCCGGGAACGGGAAATCTCGCCGTAATCGGCTCAAAGCAGGCAGGCTCACGAAGTGAAGAAGAGTGGGCGAAGGAAGGCGAGCTCGTTGAGAAAGAGCTGCCTGTTTTGCCATTCCGCGAATTCATCGAGAATCGAAAGCGTTAGCTTCGCTCGCCTTCGAGCTGTATTCAATGCGGCCCGTCTCGATATTTCGGCCCATACAGTCTCGCCTTCGGCGCCGCTCACTCCACCTTGTGCTGAACGATCTGAAGGTGCTTGCCGTATTCTTCACCGACGAAGGCGGCGACGCTGAGCGGAGCCGTGGCGTGATCAGGCGTGATGCCGAAGATCACCTCGAGCTTGCCGTTCTTTTTGACCGGTAGAACCTGGCGTTCGACGCGCTTGTTGTTGGCCTTGAGAGTGACATGCACTTGTTGCTCGCCCAGATCCTGGGGGAGCTTGTGGGTGATCGTCACGTTGAGCTGGTTGCCTTCGCGGGCTGATTTGACCTGGATCAGCTTGAGCTGCTTTGGAGATGCTTTGCGCTTGTTGGCGCGACGTTCATCGGCTTCGGCCTGAACGCGGTCGATGTAGGCCTTGAGCGCTGCGGGATCATTGCGTCCTTCAAAGGCTTCGATGGCGTGGTCGTCGGTGGCCTTCATCCACTCGTGGAGACGATTCTGCATCTCGGCGAGCGCTTCCTGATGGGCTTGGGAATCGATCAGGTTGTTGAGGCAGTCGGGGTCTTTCTGAACGTCGTAGAGTTCTTCGACGACACGATGATCGAAGAACTCGAGCCGCTCGCCGATGGCTTTCACCTCAGGAGCCAGTTCTTTCATGCGCTTGTAAGTGGCGGTGCCGGTCGTAGCGGTCTTCATGATGTTCTCGCCGTCGGACCAGGGATTGAAGAGGTAGAGATACTGAGCGGTCTGGACGCCGCGAATGGGGTGGCGACCGCCGCCGCTGTTTTCGTTGTATTCCTTGAAGACGGCGTCGCGGCCTTCCTCGTCTTCGCCTTTGAGAAGCGCGACAAACGAAGTTCCCTGGACTCCGTCGGGAATGGGGGCTCCCACCAATTCACAGAAGGTGGAAAGGAAATCGATCGCGGAAACCATGTGAGCATCATCCACCGTGCCGGGTTCGACGACGCCGGGCCAGCGAACCATCAGGGGCGTGTGAGTGCTGTGATGATAGAGTTGAGTCTTGGCGTAGGGCAGGGGCATCCCGTGGTCGGAAAGAAAGACGACGATCGTATTGTCGCTCTTTCCGGAGGCGTCAAGTGCGTCGAGGATGGAGCCCACAGCGTCATCGGCGCGGCGAACCGAGGTGTAGTAAAGAGCGAGTTCTTCACGAACGGCGGGGTCGTTGAAAAGGAAACCAGGGGCCGTCATATCGTCGGCGGTGTATTACTTGGAAACCTTGTGAGGGTCACCGGGGAACCAGAACGGTTTGTGAGGATCCGAGATGTTGATATTGATCACGAAGGGTTTGCCGGCTGCTTCGGCCATTTCGATGCCGCGGGTCAGGCAGAGTCCATAGGACGGCACGTCTTTCATGTGCAGCTTGGAGCCGTCTTCGTTGACGGTCAGGTCGGCGTCCCAGTGATACGGATTGTAGGGAGTGGAGTGAGTGACCTTGCCGCGGATGCCGGCGAAGTAGCCCGCGTCCTGCATGACGTCGCAGAAGACGGGAAAGTCGTTCTCGATTTTGTAGAAACCTTCGATGCCGGAAGTGTGCGGATACAGCCCGGAAAACATGACGTTTCTCGAAGGGTAGCAGTTACCCACCTGCACGTGGGCCATGTTAAAGCGCATCCCTTCGGCGGCGATGCGGTCCATGTTGGGCGTGAGGTCCGGGATCACGCAACCGTAGGCGCCCACGGAGTCACAGCTCATGTCATCGACGGTGATGATGAGCAGGTTGGGGGACTCGGCTTTAGCCGTGGTCAGGGTGAAAAAGGCTAGAAAGACAGTGAGTAGGTATTTCATTTGGTAGGAGGCTGAGAGTGAAAATGGCGAACCGCTTCTGGATACTCATGATCGCTGAAAATTTGATTTTTGATAATCCAATATCAGCGACGATGAGTGGTTTAGTTTATTCGATGCCCTGGTAAACTTTGATCCAGTCGATTTCAATGGTGCCGTGGTGGAGGCCTTTGAAGTCGACTTGCTGGATGGGACGGTCGGTTTTCAGTGTGACCATTTCGTGCTCGATGATCTCTTTGCGGTCGTTGATCTGGATAAGTAGCTTGCCTTCTTTAAGTTCGATGGTCACTTCGGCCCAGGTGTTGGGTGCAAAGAAGTCGCCGTCGATGAATATTTTCTCTTTGCGATCCAGAGTGAGCTTGGTGCGGTCGGCGGCAAAGATGAAGGAGTTAATGTGGTGGCCGAGATCGAGTTGCGCTCTGGACCATTCTCCCACTTCGCCGGTGTAGCGCAGACGCAGGCGAAGAATCAGTTCGCTGGGCACGGGCTTGAGAAAAATGACCGGACGAGTGCCGTCATGCGTCGGGTCGATGGCCTGCATCCTCTTTTGGTATTCCTTGGTCGCTGAAGACCCAACGAGGATGCCGTCGACCACTTGCCACTGGGTCTCCTGTCGAATGACCCAGTGCTTGCCGACGTGGTGCGGGCCATCGGTTTCAAACTCATTCTCGTAGAGAAGTTCGGCTGAGAGGTAGAGTTCAGGCTGGTAGTTGTCAGCTCTCAGAGAGCTGGCTGCCGCGGTGAGCGCAAGGATAAGAGAGACAAAAAGATTCATCGAGGAAGAGAATTGTGAAGCCTCCCGGCTATGGGTCAAGGCACATGCTCACGAGAATCTGATTGCTATTCGAATTCCCGTTGGTCTATACCCTTCATGTGGACTCGACGCTCTCCAAGTTGCTGCAATTGGCAGAATCAATTGGCTACCAAGGGCAAACTATTGATCGATTGGTTGATCCGTCGAGGCGTCTGCAGCGCCATTTTCCGCCGGGTTTTCCAGCTCGGATCCGGCTCTTTTCGTTTCCTGAGGCTGCGGATTGTGTGGGGGAGCGTTGGTTGAACTGGCACGAGCACTACGAGCTGATTATTCCGTTGGAGGGAAAGGGGAGTTTTCGAAATGGTTCCAATCTGCTGTCTTTCAAACCAGGCGACCTTCTGGTGGTGGACCACTTGAAGCTGCACGGAATGATAAAATTGGAAGGGGATCATCGTTCGCTGGTGATTCACTTTCTGCCGGGCTTCGTGGCACCGCTGGGATCCCCAGAATGTGATCAGGTGTATCTCTGGCCTTTTTTGAGGCGTCCCGCTCATCAAGCGGCGATCGTTCCGGGAGAAAGTCGTGAGGGTCAAGGAATCCAGAAAGCAGCGTTTCGGTTGTTGAAAACCATTGCAGGTGGCGATGTGGACGATAATCCAATCGTACAATCCGGAGCTAAGCGAGAGATCCTGCGAATCCTGGAGGGATCGCGCCAACACTTTGGGCTCACTCCTGAGTTGGTTTCCCATGAGGCAACTCAGGAGAAACGCCGTCAGCAGGTTCGGATGGCGATCGACTACTTGCATCGGCACTATGACGAGAAAGTTCGCCTCGAGGATGTTGCTCGCGTGGCGGGTATGAGTGTCTCCCATTTCAAGACAGTTCTTCGGGAAATAGCTGGCATGTCGTTTTCCGATACCCTGATTCGGATCCGGGTGGAGGAGACCGCGAGGCTCCTGCGCGAGAGTGAATTGAGCGTTGCCGAAATAGCTCATGATGTTGGCTTTTCGGATCAGAGTCACCTCGTGCGAAGATTCCGGGGAATCATGGGAGAAACCCCGACGCACTACCGTCGAAAGTTCCTTCAGGCGTCCTGAAAAGAGGTTTTGTTGGCGGAGTCATTTTCGGCTGATTGTCCAAATCTGAAGGCTGATTTTCCTATTCGGCTTTCTGGGCTCCCTCTACTCTCTCCGCATCATTTGAAACGAGGAGCTGTCACGGCCGAATGTGGGTCGGACAGTTTCTCGTTTCGGAGAACCCCCAACCCCCTGTTTGCCGTGAAATTATCCCCTGGTTTCTGTGGCGCCTTGCGTCCTGTTTTTGTCTTGTTGTTTGCCTTTGCCTTTGCGTTTGCCTTTGCCTTTGGCTTTCTCTTCTCTTCCAACGCTCTGGCTCAGGGCATTACACAAGAGACTTTTTCCGCTGCTGAAATAGGGACGGAGATCTTCCAGTTTGCGAATGGACCCGAGGGGCTCACTGAGGCGAGTGTGGGGTTGCAGCCGACGATTGCAGACTTTCAACACGGCGAGCTGCATATCACGGCTGGGCGCGATGCACAGGGTGGGGAGGTGGCGATGACCTGGTGGGATTTGACGGATGTTCGCAATCCGACGATGACCGCGAAGACTTCTCTTCCATTTGGTAACAAGCCGCACTCGATCACTTTCTGGGACGATCGTTTTGTGACGGGGCATCAAGGGCGTATTTTTCGGATTTGGGATTATCTCAACAAGACGGAACTGGTTTCCCACACCGGCGAAACGAGCCCGGTATTCTGGACGGTTCAGGCTCCGTTCGTGTATCGACCGACCAATGGGTACGGCACGGCAGACAACAACATGGAGATTCTTGATTTCTCCGACATCCAGAATATTCAGTCGCTCAGCCTCGTTGATCTGAACCAGTTGGTAGGTTTCTACATTGGGGCGACTCATCCGGTTGGTAATCTGCTGATCTGTTCGGCTGGGCAGGCGCAGGGGGTGGCGGTTTTGGATATCAGCGATCCGGGGAATCCTGTGTTGCTAAGTTCCACACCAACGGTCGGTAATGTCTACACCTCGATTGTTCACGGCACGCGCCTCTACACAGGGGAACGAACTTCGGGTATCGGCGTTTACGATTTTTCTGACCCCAACAACATCACTTCGGAGGGCTTGGTGCCGCTGACGCAGGGAGGTGATGCTCGCTATATCGCGGTGAAAGAAGGTATTGGCTGGTGTGCGGCACTGTCGGATAAACTCTACAAGTTCGATGCTATAACGCGGGCGGTCCTGGAAGTGTACACGCTCCCAGCGGCATCCGACTTTGTGTATCCCTTGGGGAACATGCTGGTGCTGGGAGGGTCTGCCAGCCGCAACCGTTGCTCAATCATAGCGTCAGAGCAGAACCCTGATACGCAGGGACCCTCGGTCGGAAATGTCAGTCCTGCAAACGGAGCCATCGGTCAGAACGTTCTTTCGCGAATCGGACTGGTGATGAGTGATCAGATCGATGTCACTTCTCTCGACACCTCGAGCATCATGGTGCGACCAGTGGGCGGAACTGCGATCTCGGGTACCTATTCAACCCAGATGGGGATGGTGAATTTCTCACCGGATCAGCCGCTGATGGTGAATACGACCTACGAGATTATCGTGCCGGCCGGAGGGGTTCGGGATGCTGTTGGTAACGGAGCGCGGGAAGCGTTTTATTCGGTATTCTCCACGGGCGGAAGTCTTGATATCGACGCGGGATTGACCGGACACTATCCCCTCGATGAGATCAGTGGCATTGTCGCGGTCGACCAGGCGCCGGGAAGCAATGATGGTGCTTTGATCGGATTCTCCGCCACTCCCTGGGTTGAGGGTATCGTGGGCTCGGGTGCGTTGGGGTTTGATGGGGTGGACGACCGGGTTGATCTGGACAATGGCAGTTATCTGGAAACGGCCTTCACCCAGAGAACGGTTTCATTGTGGATTAAAGCCGGGCTTCTCGTCGGTACTCAGGTGCTTTTCGATGAGGGAGGAGCCACCAACGGGATGGCTTTGCAGCTGAACGGGGCTGTGTTGGAAGCCCGGGCTCGCTCGGGCGCCACCCTGTTTGATTTATCGACCGCTTATCCGGCGGATGGCGAATGGCATCACGTCGCAGCATCGTATGACGCGATCGGAAACTTCGTGCTCTATCTAGACGGCGTGGCGGCGGATCAGGTTGCTGTCGGGGGCGTCGGCATTCCAGCACACACTAACAGTCCCGGGCTGGGAGCTCGAAATGGGCAAGACGCCTTCGGTGGTGCTGCGACGGGAAGCTACTTTGCCGGAGTGATGGATGATGTGCGCATCTACGATCTGGCTTTGTCAGGAAATCAGGTTGAGCGCTTGCGTTCCCTCTCGGAAGGAATTCTCGGGCATTGGACATTCAACGATTCGGGTGTCGATGAGTCGGCGATGGGTAATGATGGTTCTTTCGAGAATGGAGCGCAGCTGTCCCCTGATTCTGCTCAGGGGCCTCAGTCGTTACTTCTCGATGGTGCCAACGACTTCGTGGATGCGGGAACGATCGATCTGGGGGAGCAGTCTACCATCTCGGCCTGGGTGAAAATTCCGGCCGCGACAAGCCAGAGTTTGGAGACTGTATTTGCCACCAGTCCCGGGGGATTTTCTTCGGATGGGTTTAAACTCTTCATTTACGGTGCCAATCACGGCAATGCGGGTCGCCTGCAGTTGGAAACTGGGAATGGGGCATCCGGAAATGCGGCCCGATCGGAGAACGGGGTTTTGGGTTTTGATCAGTGGAACCATATTGCCGTAACAATTGATCGGTTAGCGGGTGAAGCCCGCCTCTACTACAATGGCGGGGATGTGACCTTTGATTCTACGATCCGCAATGACTTCACGAAGGCGCTTCCTTTCCACATCGGACAGATGACAAATGGCTCAAATGAGATGGGCGGTAACATCGATGATGTCAGGCTATACAATCGTGTTCTTACTGCCTCCGAGTTGCTTCGACTCTCGATTCCGGAAGTCAATGGCCATTGGCGCTTCGACAATGACGGGGAAGACCTCTCTGGATTCGATCGTGATGCCGTGCTGCAGAACGGCGCTCTTTTCTCCACGGATGCCTTTGAGGGATCGCATGCACTCGACCTCGATGGAGCGAATGACTATGCCGACGCCGGAACCTTTGACTTGGGAGATGAGATAACGGTGTCGGGATGGGTAAAAATCCCATCCTCAGCCACCTCTCTCGAAACAGTTTTCAGCAACAGCACAAGTGGTGCCTCGGCCCCTGGATTCAAAGTGTTTGTCTACGGGTCGGGGCACGCCACTAATCCGGGAAGGATTCGGGTAGAGACTGGTAATGGCACGGTGGGAAGAGCGGCCCACTCCAACGTGGGGGTATTTGAGTTCGATCAATGGAACCATCTTGCGGTTGTGTTGGATCGAGTGAACGGAGAATCTCGAATTCTCTATAATCGCGTGGATGTGACGACGAATTCGAACATCCTGACCGACTTTGACACCCATCTGCCGGTGAATATCGGGCGGATGACAAACGGGGGAGCGGCCCTCGTCGGGCAACTCGATGAGATTCAGGTGTTTGGAGCGTTGGCAACGGACGCACAGCTCGGAGCGTTGGGTGAAGGAGCTCCGAATGCGGCGCCATTTTTCCTCGACGTTACGTCGTCAGCGCCACAGGAAACCGTGGGGACCGAGGTTACGATTACGGCCAGCGCCGCAGACGCGAACCTCGGAGATGCACTGCTCTACCAGTTTAACTTTGGTGATGGAAGCCCAACGACGGCCTTCAGCAGCGATCCGTTTGCGACGCATGCCTATTCGGCTCCCGGCCGTTATATTATCACCACCACCGTGACCGATGGGGTCGATACGACATCCACCACGTCTCTCCAGGTGGTGCATCACCCGTTGACGACGAATCCGGCGATCTATTCGTCGACGATCTCTCACGATCCGGTTCGTCAGAAAGTCTGGGTCGTCAATCCGGATAATAATACGATAACACGTCTCGAGGCTGACCCGCAGGATGGCGCATACCTCTCGGTCGATTTTGAAGTGTCGACCGGTGCCGACCCGCAGTCGGTTGCTCTCTGGCAGTCGGGAGGTGAAGCCTGGGTAACCTCGAAGGCCACTGGGCGAGTCTTTCGCTACGATCTCGATACGGGAGCAGGTCTCGGGGAAATTCTGCTAGGGGAAGGGTATCAACCGGTGGGGCTGCTCATAGCTCCAAATGAGTCTCATGCGTTTGTGGCCTGCCAGGGTGCTGAAATGGTGATTCGCATCGATCCCGGCACCCTGTCGATTGATGGAGCCACCCAGACTCCGGCAGCGCCGCGAGCGCTCGCGATGTCGGGAGACTCGGCGCGTCTGTTTGTGACGCGTTTCCGCTCGCCTGATACTCAGGGTGAGGTCTGGGAGATTGACGCACTCAATCCTCCGGCCACGGTGGGAGCTCCGCTGGCTTTGGCTTTCGATAGTTCACCAAATACCGGTAGTAGCGGGCGTGGGGTCCCGAACTATCTGCTCAGCCTCGCGATCTCTCCAGACGGACGACGAATCTGGGTGCCTTCCAAGAAAGACAACATCGCTCCTAATGGGGCGTTGTTAGGCCCGGGTGAAGAGCTTACCTTCGAAGCGTCTTCCCGCTCCATCTTTTCTACGGTGGATATCGAGAGTGGGCTGCCGAGCGAAGTGCTCGCCGAGCGCATCGATGTGGATGACAGTGGGTTGCCCTCTGCAGTGTGTTTTTCTCCGGCGGGGGATGTGATGTTTGGCGCCTTTGTGGTCAACAATAAGGTGCTCGCGTTTGATACCGCCAATGGCAATTTGCTTGGTGCGGTTCCTGTCGGTTTGGCACCAGATGGGCTTTGTCTCAGTGATGATGGCTCGCGACTCTACGTGCACAACTTTCTCTCGCGCTCTGTCACTACCCTCGTGGTCGACGAATTCCTCGACGGCACTTCGGGCAGTCTCGCTGAAGAGGCAAATTCGCCAACGGTCACGGTGGCGAATGAGGTATTGACTGGTCCAATCCTCAACGGCAAGCGAATCTTCTACAACGCGGAGGATGATCGCATGGCGGGTGATAACTACATGTCTTGCGCCAGTTGTCACCTCAATGGCGACCACGATGGGCGCACTTGGGATTTCACGGCTCGTGGAGAAGGGCTCAGAAATACAACGACGCTTCTCGGAAGAGGGGGGATGGCGCATGGAGTGGTCCACTGGAGTGGAAATTTTGACGAGATTCAGGACTTCGAACTCGACATCGTGAACAACTTCGGAGGCACCGGGTTCATCGATGACGGTCTCAATGGTAACGCGCCATGGCCATCCGATGATGCCAACCCGAATGCTGGGCGCAACTCTGATCTCGATGATCTGGCGGCTTATGTAGCGAGCCTCGTCAGCGTGCCGGACAGTCCCTACCGTAATGCCGATGGGTCTCTCACTTCCGCCGCGGAATTGGGGAAGGCGCACTTTGAATCCTTGTCCTGTTCCCTGTGCCACAGTGGAACGCGGTTCACCGACAGCAGCAGCGATGTGGTCAACCCGACTTTGCACGATGTGGGGTCGTGGCTTGCCACCTCCGGTGATCGTCTGGGTCAGTCCAATACGGCCTTTGATACGCCGACCCTGCGAGGCGCCTGGTCGACAGGGCCCTACCTGCACGATGGTAGATTTGATTCATTGGAGGCGTTCCTCAGCGGGTTTATCGGCAGTGGTAATGCGCATGATACAGTTTCCCTCTCCTCGGCGGAGCGAGATGAACTGGCGGCTTATCTCTATGAGATCGATGATCGAGAGCCCGCGCCTTCCTCTAACTACATTCTCGTGGATGAAGACCGTTGGACCCAGGCAACCGGTTGGAAGACGGTCACTCATGGAGGTGGTTTCACGAATCCCGTGGTGGTCGCCAGTCCGCTGACTTCGAATGGCGGGCATCAGGCAGTGGTGCGCATTCGCAACGTGGCAGCCGATGCCTTCGAATACACTGTTGAAGAGTGGGAATACCTCGATGGCGCGCACGGCGCTGACGAGACGATACATTTCCTGGTAATGAACGAAGGAACCGTGACGATTGATGGCAAGCAGATCACGGCAGGGAAGCGTGATGAGGTTACAGATGCCTTTGCTACGGAGGCGTTTACGTCTGCATTCAATTCGACCCCGGTCGTGATGGCACAGATCGTGACGGAGAACGAGGCTGACACGGCGGCGATTCGAATTCAAGCGGTTGGCAGCGGAAGTTTTCAGGTGCGACTTCAGGAAGAGAGAGCCAGCGCCGATGGCGGAGTGCATGTGGCCGAGTCGATCCACTACCTGGCCATGGAGGTGGGAGATTATCCTACCCTAGAGACCCGAGTCGGGGTGACGCTTGATGAAGTGACTCATGCCAGTTACGCGCTTGATTTTGGAGGTGCCGTGGGAACTGGCAGTCCTCTCGTGCTGACTGGTATGCAGACGACGAACGATGCTACGCCTTGCGCGATTCGCTGGCAGGAGAGCACCCTCAGCAACGGTGGAGTTAGTCTGTTTCTGCAGGAAGAGAACAGCGACAGGCAGGGTGGGAGCGCCCATGGCGCGGAGGCTGTGGGATGGATCGTCTTCGGGTCTCCTTAAAGAAAGTCAGGAGGAAAGCGCTGAGGCGAGGGCTCGCGGGATGATCTTCTCTTTCGCTATCGAGACAGAAAGACTTCACTCTGGATCAGGGCGATGAGCAGGTCTCCGAAACGGTTGCCGTTTTCGATGTTCTTTTCAACGATGGCCTCGAGTCGCTTTTTCTCGCGGTAGTTCATCTCCCGTCCGGTGCCGTAGAGCATGAGCTTTTCGGCCAGGCAGTTGGCGAAGTGTTCGGGATTTTCGACGAGCCACTTCTTGAGGTCGGTAACGTCGTTGAGAGGCGTGCCTTCGGGCAACACGCCGGTGGCGTCGACGGGCAGAGGCTTGGCCTTCTTGGCAGCCGTGGGGTATTCGGTTCGCCAACGGCCGACGGCATCGAAGTTCTCAAAGACAAAGCCGACGGGATCGATGTCTTCGTGGCAGCTGGCGCAGGAAGCGTCGGCCATGTGAGCGGCGAGGCGTTCCTTGAGCGTGGTGGCACCAGCGAGATCCGGGCTGAGAGCGGGGACGGACTTAGGTGGTTCGGGTGGCGGGCGACCGATGATGTTCTCGAGCATCCAGACGCCACGGATGATGGGTTGGGTGTCGACTCCATTGGCGGTGGCGAGCATGATGGCGGGCATCCCGAGTAGACCGCCGTAGCGGGTGTCACGGGGGATTTCGATGCGCTTGAGCTTGGGCTGGTTGCGCTTCTTTTCCTCGATCTTTTCCACCGCGCTGAACTGCTCCAGTTCGTAGAGCTCCCAGCCGATGGTGGGATTGGTGTAAAGGAAGTCGGGGTTGATGAACTGGTCGAGTGATTCGTTCTTGGTCAGGATTTCCCGGAAGTTGAGAATGACCTCCTCCTTGAGTGAACGGCGATAGTTGTCGGTGTAGTAACGCAACAACTGCGGGTCGGGCATGATGGTGTCGAGCAGGTGTGTGTCGAGCCAGAGGGAGGTGAAGTCAGTGGCGAAGATGCGGCTGCTGTCTTTGAGGAGACGTTTGGTTTGAGCAAGCAGTACTTCGGGTTGATGGAGTGTGCCCGCCGAGGCGGCGGCAAGCAGCTTGAAATCGGGGGGATGACTGGTCAGGAAGTAGGAGAGACGGGACGCCAGTTCGTAGGATTCCAGTTGGGTGGAGTGACCGCTTTCCTTGTAGAGAAAATTGGAGGACAGCAGTGAGGTTCGAATGGCGAGGTGAAGACCCTCGTCGAGGGTGTAGCCAGCTTCTTGTTCGGTTTTTACGATGGTGACGTATTGGCTCACTTCTTCCTCGGTCGCGGGGCGGCGGAAGAGCTTGCTCAGGTAAGCTTTGAAAAAAGCATTCAGATGGAGGTCCTTGCCCTTGGCGTATTTTTCGAAAAAGCGTTTCTTCGCCTGCGCTTGTTCACGCATGTCGTCATCTTCGATGAGGGCGAAGGGACCGTCGATGGAGGCTGAATGAATACCAATGTTAGGGCCTTCTTCGAAGAACTTGTAGACGATGGTTTCGCCGGTGTCGATGTTGCGGCTGCCGGCTTTTTTGGAGAGCTCCTCAATGGCTTCTGGAGAAACGGTGGCTTCGGGGTTGGCGGCGATTTCCTTTTTGAGCCGTTCCCATCCCGTTCCGCCGCGAGGCACGCCGCCTCGAACGCCACCGGTTGGCGCGGCTTCATTGAGTTTGATCCACGCGGCAGCGAGGGCTTGCTCTTTGGTGAAGAACTCTTGCAGAAATTGAGTGTATACCGGTTTGCTGCCGTGGTTGTAGGGGGCATTCTTGTAGGTAAAGACCAGGGTTTCTCCCTGGTAAAGTTCCACGTCGGCGGTGAAGATTTGTGGCTTCCCCGGTTGCACGGTGAAGGTAGCAAGCGAGCGCGAGGGATTTTTTGCGGTCAGGTTGTTGGCCTGCAAGTGCAGCTCGGGCGGGCTCCCTTTGGGCGGGTTCTTGGAGGAAAGTTCAACCGTAACCTGGTAGGTGCCGGACTCTTTCGCTTCGTAGCGTGACAGCCAGGTGCCGTTGCGATTGAGGGCACCGGTGGAGGCCAGTCGCATCGCTCCGTCGACGATGGAGGCCGAGGAATAGCTGATGGCGAAGTCGCCGGTGTCGAAACCGATCTTCTCCTTCTTTGGCAGGGTTTTGGGCTGGGGGAAGAGGTAGTCGGCAATAAGTGTGGCGGTGTCGCGGTAGGCCTCAAGATGGGAAGCCGAGATCACGAGGGCTTCGCTGACCGTATCGAAACCATGGCTGGTGTTGTCAGGTGGAAAGCCAGGAGGCAACTCGAAACTGGGAATAGGAAAGATAGACTTAAGCGAATTTTCGATTTCGCGTCGGTTGAGTCGGCGCATGGGGGCGCCACCGATGGGATTGTTCGTCGTCAATTCCCGGTCCAGCCAGGCGAGCAGTTGTTCCTTCTCCTCGGTGCTGGGCTGCGGTTTCTCTTTCGGTGGCATCTTGTCGCGATCGATACGGGTATACACTTTGGTCCAGTGTTCGCGGGCATGCGCATCGCTCCAGTCGACGTCGAAGACATCGAGATTGAGATCGCCTTTGGCGGTCAGTTCATCATGACAATCGATGCAGTAGCTGTAGATGATATCGAGCGGGGCCTCAGGAATCGGGGTGGCTGTATTCGAGGTCGGCTGGGTGAAAGCCAAAGTCGGAAGCATCCCGGCTGCCAGAATGAGAGAGAGGGAGCGCATGGAGAAGCGTAGCCGGTGTTAGATCGCCATGGGGCGATCTGCCTCAGCGAAGGAGGCTGTCTCGAGTCCCAGCTGATGCAGCAGGGTGAGGTGAAGATCTCCCATGCGGTGAGCGTTGTTCGCCTGTTTGTCGGTCGCGATGTGCTGGCCGTGTTTGAAACCGCCTCCGGC
>JABSSQ010000474.1 GCA_013213905.1 Verrucomicrobiales bacterium
GCAGCGACCAGCTCATCCACCGCATCCTGGCGACGTCCATAGAAGGAGTGCAGTTCGCCTCCGGCCATGGCCTTGATGGCCTCGGCGTGGAAGTTGGCGATCATGCCGGCACCGATGATTCCGAATTTCATGTCTGTAGGAGAGTTGAGGTGAAATTGCCTAAGCTGAATTCTTTTCGTTCTTCAAGAAGCCCAAGGTTCCGAGTACGAAGAGTAATATCAACACTCCAACCCCGATCTGGCCCCAGAGCCCTTTCCCCAGAAGCACCCAGATTGAGCCTGCGGTCGCAATGACGGTGGCGACAACCATGAGAATATTCCATTTCACTGCGCTGGCTCCGGTGGGCTTGGCATCGCCGAGCAATTTCTTCGAGTTCATCAGTAGCAGAAAAGTAAAGTAGGCGATCGGTATCATGGCGCCGCCGATGACCGAAGTCGGAATGGCGAGGGCAGCCTTGGCTCCACTGTTTCCCCAAATGAAAGGTCCTGCGATGCCACCGAGGCCTGCTACGAGGGCTCCGATGAAATGAATTCTTTTATCGCCGGGCTTGTTGGCTAATTCGCAGAAAACGAAGCCGTTGATCAGCATTAAGATGATGATGGTGGAGAGCGCCATGCCAAGGACGCCGATTCCGAAGACCCATTGAGCGAAAAACTTACCTGCGAGGGGCTCCAGGCTGGAGGCGAGATTGAAGTTGTCCCGATTGGCCAGCATGGCTGCGAGTTGGCGATCAACAAGTGGCATCTTGCCACGCAGTTCATCCATCTCTGCCTTAATCTCGGCTTCGCGTTCTTTGTTGGGAGCATTTTTCAGACCTTCGAGTTCTTTGCTGAGGGCAGTGAAGTTTTCTCCAACTTCTGGATCAGCTCCCACTCGGCCATCGATCATTTTATTGAAAGCTCCCGACATTGCAGGAATGACGGAGCCGTCCTCGTTTAAGACGTCGTTGTATTTTCCATGGAACTGAGAGGCAGAGGCGATTACGACGCAGGCGGTAGCCAGAACAAACGGAACGATCAGTCCGATAGAAAGGTCGAAGATGGCCAGGCTGCGGTGCGACTTGCCCCATCCCTTGCGAAGCATGGAGTAGGGCAGCAGGAAGGTCATATTGATGCCGACGGCGGTGCCGAACGCAGTCATCATCTTGTCCTTCTGGTCAGCGGCGATCTTTGTATTCCAGAAATCAGTTAATGCACTTTTCTCGATCAGCTCACGAAAGGCAGGTGCTGGCTCGGTAAGTAGGGAAAGATCAGGGATGAAACCCTTGAAGATGGCACCCCAATCCAGCATGCCCTTTGTGGTTAGGGCGATAACGACGAAAAAGAAGGATAAGACGACCAGGCCAACCATCCCCTTGAGAATGCCTTCGAAGATCTTGATGCCTTTGCCACCGGAGTCGTAAAAGTAGTTTACAATCGCGGCAAGAATAAAGAGGACAACGCAGATTCCGATGGTGGAAGCGGTGCCGTCTCCAATATCGGGAATCAAGTTTTGCTGAACGGCTGCTCGTCCCAAATTAAATTGGGGCATACACCAGACGATGTTCGCCATAAGTGCAGCGATGATCCAAGCCCAGCCTAAAACAGGAGATACGTTTTTGTTAATCGCCTTAAAAGGGCGCTGACGAGTTGTCAATGTGACATAGGCAATTGCGCTCAGCATGATAACACCAAGGATCATCGCCAGCGGTTGCAGCCACATCATGTCATATCCCATGATGACCCCGAGATAGAGCGCTCCGGCGAGTGATCCGCCGCCGAGGGTGATGGCGCCCTGCAACCAGCCGGGTCCTGACTTCTTAGTGTAGTAGCCTATTCGCTGGGTGAAGGGCGGATGGTTGACCTCTTCCAGTTCAGCAATCTCGGCTGACATGGAATCCTGATCGTTCTTATCTTGGCTCATTAGGGCGGTTCCTCGTGGGTTGAAAATAGAAAGACAGGCGATTCTAATGGTTGCCGGTGTAGGGTCAAGACAGCCCGCGGGCGTTTTTCCGCTGCGCAAATTGCGGAAAGATGTTGGGTTGCTGCAACAGGCGTGGAAAGCTGACAAAGAAACCAATGACTCGAGTCTTCCAGAAAGCCGGATCGATCGCGCTCGATCTTGTGGCCTTGTTTGGGCAAGCCGGCACTCTTTTCTTTGAAGTGGTCGGTGCTATCGCAACGGGGAAGGTGCGCTGGGGACTGGTGGGTCAGCAGGTGGTGAAAGTGGGCATCGGGTCACAACTCGTCGTGATGGTGACCGGCGCTTTTACCGGGGCGGTGTTTGCGGCACAGGCTTATTTTAAGTTTAACGAACTCGGTCTCGGGAGTGCGACAGGACCGGTCGTGTCGGTGGCGCTATGCCGGGAACTCGGGCCTGTCCTCGCGGCGCTCATGGTCACAAGCCGGGTGGGCTCGGCGATGACGGCTGAAATCGGAACCATGCGTGTCTACGAGCAGGTGGATGCGCTTCGATCCATGGGGGTTCATCCGGTCGACTACCTGGTCGTTCCACGAATGATTGCCATGGTGATCTCGCTGCCCATTCTCGTGGGTGAAGCGATAGGCTTTGGAATCCTCGCGGCCGACCTTCTGACCGTTCACGGATTTGGTCTTCCCCAGGCCTGGTTTCGCCACCAGGTGATCAAGGCGACGAGCGCAGGAGACTTACTGACGGGATTGATCAAGGGGCTCGTCTTCGCGGTCCTGATCGTCCTGATCTGCTGCAACCAGGGACTGAGGACCAGTCATGGTGCTGCGGGAGTCGGCAAGTCGACAACGAAAGCGGTGGTCGATACGGCTCTGGCCATTCTGATCGTGAACCTGGGTCTTACCCTGATCCTCAATCAATTCTTACCCATCGTTTCCCTGTCGCTGTGATGAGTGAGTCTCCTGCCAAAGAGTCGTTCTTCTCCCTGAGCGATGTTAGAACCCGATTCGGGAGCAAAGAGGTCTTGCGTGGAGTCACGCTGGAGATTCCTAAAAGCAGAACCACGGTGATCCTTGGTGGCAGCGGTACCGGAAAGAGTGTTTTGCTTAAGCACCTCAACGGGTTGTTGACCCCGGACAGCGGCAGCATCCGGGTGTGTGGGCAGGAAATCACCGGCCTGACAGAGCGACAGCTGGTTCCGGTACGTCGGAAGATCGGGATCATGTTCCAGGATGGAGCGCTCTTTGATTCGATGAGCGTGGGCGAGAATGTCGCGTTCCCGCTTCGGGAACAGGGCCTGAGAGATCGCCAGCAGATGGCTTCGTCGGTGGCCGCTGTGCTGGAGGAAGTTGA
>JABSSQ010000475.1 GCA_013213905.1 Verrucomicrobiales bacterium
GCCCTCTACACGGCGGAGACCTTAGCCCGTCATGTCTACATCGTTTCTCTCCTGGCCGCCTATTTCCGGGCCCGGTTCGGATTGGAGATCGAGAACCGCGAGGGTGAACTTGCGAGAGTTGAGCGGGAGATTCTCGCTGCTCTGGATCAAGTTCCCAGTTTGAACGAAGACCGGGTGCTGCGGCGGTTCCTCGAATTGATGAAGGCCACGCTGCGGACGAACTACTGCCAGGGCGCGGATGAAGACGCGAAGTCTTATCTTTCGTTTAAATTTGATCCGGCAAAAATCACGGCCATGCCCTTACCCCGGCCTGCTTATGAGATCTTCGTCTATTCGCCACGGATGGAAGGCGTTCACCTGAGAGGAGGAAAGATTGCCCGGGGTGGCTTGCGCTGGTCGGATCGACCGGAGGATTTTCGAACCGAGGTGCTGGGACTTGTGAAGGCACAGCAGGTGAAGAACGCGGTGATTGTTCCGGTCGGTGCGAAAGGAGGCTTCGTGGCGCACCAGCTTCCCGTGGGCGATCGCGAAGGAATGCTGCGTGAAGGGCAGGAGTGTTATCGAACCTTGTTGCGGGGCATGCTCGATGTAACGGACAATATCGTGGAGGGCAAGGTCGTCCCTCCGGAGAAAGTCGTCAGGCATGACCCGGACGACCCATACCTCGTGGTGGCTGCGGATAAAGGCACGGCGACATTTTCTGACATCGGCAATTCCATCTCGGAAGAATACGGATTCTGGATGGGGGACGCTTTTGCCTCGGGAGGCAGCGAAGGCTACGACCATAAGAAGATGGGTATCACGGCCAAAGGGGCCTGGGTGTCAGTTCAGCGGCACTTCTGTGAGAAGGGTGTTGATGTCCAGAGCGAAGCGATTTCTGTCGTCGGGATCGGAGACATGGCAGGGGATGTCTTCGGTAACGGCATGCTTTGTTCAGAGCACATCTGCCTCGTTGCGGCGTTTAATCATCTCCACATCTTTATTGATCCTAACCCTGATCCGAAGGTCGGTTTTGGTGAGCGAAAGCGACTCTTTGAAGAGGTGGCCGGTTGGGGGCAATACGACACATCCTTGATCTCCGAAGGTGGTGGTATCTTTTCCCGCGATCAGAAAGAGATTCCACTCTCTCCCCAGATTCGGGAACGATTTGAGATTGAAGCGGAGAGCCTGACACCGGGTGAGCTGATCACGGTTCTGTTGAAGGCGCAGGTGGACCTGCTTTGGAACGGGGGAATTGGTACCTTCGTGAAAGCCGAATCGGAATCTCACGAAGAGGTGGGAGATAAGACCAACGACGGCTTGAGAGTCGATGCCGGCGAGCTGAGATGCCGAGTCGTGGGTGAGGGCGGTAATCTCGGAATGACCCAGCTGGCCCGGGTCGAGTTTTGCCTGAACGGCGGAGCCTGTAACACAGACTTCATCGATAACTCCGCCGGGGTGGATTGCTCGGATCACGAAGTGAATCTTAAGATTCTGCTCAACGCATTTGAACGGGAAGGGAAGCTGCAACGTGAGGAGAGAAACGAATTGCTCGTTGGAATGACCGATGCGGTTTCGAGCCTGGTTCTGCACAACAACTATCGTCAGGCCAGGGCCATCAGCCTGGCACAGGCACAGTCCCGCCAGCGGACGGTGGAGTATCTTCGCATGCTGGATCGCTGGGAGCGGGACGATGCGATTGATCGTGACCTGGAGTTTCTCCCGAGTGATGAAGCCCTGCAGGAACGTTCCGCTCGCGGCGCCGGCCTGACTCGTCCGGAGTTGTCCGTCTTGATCGCTTATTCCAAAGGAATCCTCAAGGAGGCTCTGGTCAGTTCAGACGTGATCAGTGATCCTTTGTTGTCGGGTTTGTTGGGCGGCGCTTTCCCGGATGAGTTTGTTGACCGTTACCGTGACGAGTTGTCAGGGCACGCCTTGCGCCGTGAAATCGTGGCGACACAGTGGGCCAACGATCTCGTGAATCACATGGGGCCGAGCTATCTCTACCGGCTCGAGGAAGCATCGGGAGCTTCCGTCGAAGAAGTGGTGCGTGCCTATGCGGCGGCTCGTGAAATCTTTTCGCTGACGGAGTTGTGGGAAAAGATCGAAGTGCTGGATTACGAAGTTTCTCC
>JABSSQ010000476.1 GCA_013213905.1 Verrucomicrobiales bacterium
GCCGAAGCCAAGCCCCAGGGAGTAGCCTTCCTCCAGATTATACATCGTCGGTATGTGCGTCAAGTTGGTGTGCTTTTCATAGCCATCCTTGCCGTCATTGTAATAGCCGTAAACATCCCCTTTGGTGTTGTATTTGCCACCCGAGTTCATTCCGCCATAACCAAAAATGTAGGCTCGCAGCGGAGGAGGCACCACGACGGGAGCCTTAGGGTGCATTCGGAACCCCCCCGCGAGGGCAGACGAGCCCGAGCCGGCGATCAAAAGAACGATCAAAAGTCCGCAAAACTGAATATTTCGCACCATAATATTTCAATATAATCTAAATTTTAAGCTACACAATATAATTTTTATAAAATTTCATATTTCCGTATTTTTGGCTCAACGGCTCAACGGCCTGCCGCCGCACAAATTAACGGCTCAAGACAATTCCTACAGAGAAACGACTCTCGCCCGTTTCCTTGATTCAACCGTCACCTCTGAGGAGGCTGAAATCACGAAATGCCGTCGGCCCGCCCTCTTCCATAAGCCGAAAACACCGCATCTATCTCGTCGCGGACCCGGCGAAACATCACCATTCGCTCCTCTTCAGAGCCTTCCACATCCGCCGGGTCATCAAAAGGCCAGTGATAGCGGCGTTTCTGCCCGGGAAACTCGGGGCAAGCCTGGTCGGCATTGCCACAGACCGTGATCACCGTCTCGACCTCCTGGTCGAGGAACTCCTCCAGGGACTTGGAGCGGGCCTCGGTCAGATCGAGCCCCATTTCGGCGACCGCCTTGACCGAGAGCGGGTGAACATAGCCACTGGGCGAGGAACCGGCGCTCTCCACTCTCAGCGAATCCCCCGCTGCCTGCCGCAGAAGAACCTCGGCCATCTGCGAACGGCAGGAATTGCCGGTGCATAGAATCAGGACGAGAGGGGAATTCTCGGGTGCGCTCATAGGTGCCAGAGAAAAAAGGCGACTGCCAAAATTGTCAATCCGTGGTTTGTTAACCTCAATTCGCACTTGTCACATTGATGGAGACAGCTCAACCAACTACAGCTTCCCTGCCCTCGGCCCTCGGCTTGACCCTCGACGACTGGATCGAGTGGGTGGAGGCCAACGGCCAGCCAAAATTCCGGGCCCGGCAGATCATTGAATGGCTTTACCAGAAACGGGTCACGTCCTTCGACGACATGACCAACCTGAGCCGTGACCTTCGTGACCGGCTCAAGGAACAGTTTGCCCCGGGACTCCTTCCCGTCGTGCGCGCCACCGGCTCCGAGGACACCACCCGCAAGTTTCTCTTCCGCCTCGACGACGGCCGCCTCATCGAAACCGTGCGCATTCCGGCAAATGCCAATTTCGACGGCGACCGCAGTGGTCGCATCACCCTCTGCGTTTCCAGCCAGGTCGGCTGCGCCTACGCCTGCAAGTTCTGCGCCTCAGGTCTCGCCGGCTTCACCCGGAATCTCGAAGTCGGCGAAATCGTCGGCCAGGTCATGAGCGTGGAACACGAGACCGGCGAATCGATCCGCAATATCGTTTTCATGGGTATGGGCGAGCCGCTCGCCAACCTCACCCGCTTGACCAAGGCGCTGGAGATTCTCAATTCCGACTGGGGCATGAACATCGGCGCCCGCCACATGACGGTATCCACCAGCGGACTGGCTCCACAGATCGAAAAGCTGGCTGCCATCCCCCGCCAGATCCGGCTGGCGATTTCTCTTCACGGCGCCACCGACAAGGTCCGCGACCAGATCATGCCGGTGAACAAGAAGTATCCGATCGATCGACTTTTCGAAGCACTCGACACCTGGAGCCGTCACAAGAAGCAGATGATCACCTTCGAATACATTCTCATCGAAGGGGTCAATGACAGTCTCGAAGACGCAGCCGAGCTGGCCCGCCGGGCGAAGAAACTTCACACCAAGGTGAACCTGATTCCCTACAACACCGTTGAAGGCCTTGAGTGGAAACGTCCCGACGAAGATCAGCAGGAGGCTTTCCTCGCAGTACTCTCCAAAGCAAACGTGACCGCCACCCTGCGGCGAGAGAAGGGCCACGATATTGACGCCGCCTGCGGTCAGCTTCGCCTGCAGGAAGAAACGTCAGAGGGCATCATAGAAAAGGCGGTCTAAGTGACCGCCTTCCCATTGATTAGAATTACGGTATCCCCGTGATCAATCTTTAAACTGACTGACCAATCCGGTGATCGTTTCTTTCGCATCACCGTAGATCATGCGGGTGTTCTCGCGGAAGAACAGCGTGTTGACGAGGCCGGAGAAACCGGCGCCCTGACCACGCTTGAGAGCAAAGACACTCTTGGCCTGGTGCACATTAATAATGGGCATGCCGTAGATCGGGCTGCTTTCGTCCTCAGCCGCGGCCGGGTTGACCACGTCGTTGGCACCGATCACGATGGCGACATCGACGGTCTCCATGATGGCGTTGACGTCGTCCATCTCACAGAGCTGCTCGTAGGGAACATCAGCTTCGGCGAGAAGCACGTTCATGTGACCGGGCATACGACCCGCCACCGGGTGAATCGCGTGGCGAACTTCGCAACCATTGTCTTCCAGGATCTCGGCAAGCTCTTTCACCGCGTGCTGGGCCTGCGCCACCGCCATGCCATATCCGGGAACGAAAATGACAGATTGAGCTGCCTCGAGTACGTAAAAGGCGTCCTCGACTGAGAGCGCTTTCATCTCCCCTTCCACTTCCTGCGCCTTACTGCTACTCGAACCAAATCCACCGAAGAGGACATTGGCGAGCGTTCGGTTCATCGCCTTACACATGATCACCGTGAGAATAATTCCCGAGGCACCAACCAGGCAACCGGCAACAATCAACACGTTGTTGAGAATCACGAAACCGGCCGCAGACGCTGCGATACCGGAGAAACTGTTGAGGAAAGAAATCACCACCGGCATGTCACCGCCACCAATCGGGATGACACCCAGCACACCGAGCAACAGGGAAAGCGCGATCACCACGTAGAGTGCCCAGGCCTCGCCGTTGACGACGAAGATGACGCCGAACACGAGCAAGGCGACGAAGACCAACGCGTTGAGCGCTTTCTGCCCCGGGAACACCGTGGCCGAGCCACCCATCTTACCGGAAAGCTTCAGGTAGGCGATCAAGCTGCCGGTGAAAGTAATACCGCCAACAAGCACGGCGAAGACCACGGCAGCTGCGGTGAATACCGGATACTCGGATTTGTCGAAGTTGCCCTCCTTGGCAAACTCCGCCCAACCCACCAGGAGCGAGGCGAGACCACCGAAGCCGTTGAACAGTGCGACCAGCTCGGGCATACCCGTCATCTGGACTTTCTTAGCGGCAAAAACACCGATGCCGGCACCAATGAGCAGGCCGACAGCAATGAGCCCGAATGACAGCGAATTGCCGTCATTAACGTCGCGATTCAGCAGGGTCACGATCACGGCGATCAGCATACCGATCGAGGAGATCATATTGCCGCGGCGCGCCGTGTCGGCCGAGCCCAGCATCTTGATACCGAAAATGAACAGCGCCGAAGCGACGATGTAGGAAATGTTAATGAAGTATTCCATGAACTTGTGTGTCTCTTTTCGTTACCGGTTTACTTCCCCTTCTTTTTGAACATGCCGAGCATACGGTCCGTCACCATGTAGCCGCCGACCACGTTGATCGTCGCGAGGATGAGCGCCGCAAAGCCGAGCCATTTTCCAAGTGAGCCTTCCACCACGCCAGCAGCGAGCAGCGCACCAACGATGGTGATTCCGGAGATCGCGTTGGATCCGGACATCAACGGAGTGTGCAACTGGCTGGGCACCTTCTGAATCAATTCAAAGCCGAGGAACACGGCCATGACGAAAACAAATACGAGAAGAATGAGTTCCATATTATCAAATAGCGGTTTAGGGATTTAGCCTTCTAGGAGTTTAGGTTTTTGCCCTTCAATCAGTGTTAAGTGTTCTAACAAGTGCAGCACTTTTGACTAGTGCCTGCTGCCTTATGCCTACTCCCCTTTGAATCTTTCGTGAACCACCGCGCCGTCGTGAGTGATGACGCAGCCTTGCTGGATCTCGTCTTCGAGATCGATCTTGAACATCTTGTTCTCTTCGTCCCAGAAGTGCTCGATCATGTTGGCGAAGTTCGCCGCGAGCACCTGGGAAGCGTGCTTGGAAACGTGTCCTTCGAAGTTGGCGAGACCAACCAGCTTAACGCCGTTTTCGGTCACAGTCTCTTCGCCGGGCGTGACGCCTTCCACGTTACCGCCAGTTTCAGCAGCCAGATCGACGATCACGGCGCCGTGCTGCATTGAGTCGACGACGTCTTTCTTGATGAGGATGGGAGGCTTGCGTCCGAAGACTTTCGCCGTGGTAATCACCACATCGCTTTGAGCGCAGACCTTGGCCTGGGCTTCCTGCTGCTTCTGCAACTGCTCGGGGGTAAGCTCCTTGGCGTAACCCTGGTCGGTTCCACTGGTTTCACCGAGATCGATGCGGAGAGCCTTGGCGCCGAGAGACTCGGCCTGCTCGAGAGCTTCGGCACGAACATCGAATGCGGTCACGCGGGCACCGAGGCGCTTCGCGGTCGCAATGGCCTGTAGTCCCGCCACCCCGATGCCGAGGACAAACACCTTGGCCGGGGAAATGGTGCCGGCTGGCGTCATCATCATCGGGAAAATGGAATTCATCCGGTTGGCAGCCGTGATGACAGCCACGTATCCGGCCAGGTTGGCCTGCGAGCTGATCGCGTCCATTTTCTGCGCCAGCGTGGTCCGGGGGATCATCTCAAGGCTGATGGCAGTGGACTTCGCTTCAGCGAATTTACCGAGAAGTTCTGACTCGTTGAACGGGTCCAGGAAGCTGATGTGAATCATACCTTCCTTGAGCTGAGCCACTTCCTCATCGGAGGGCTTGCGAATGCGGGTGACGATATCAGCAGAGCCAAGAAGTCCGGCTCGGTCGGAAGTCACAGAGGCTCCGGCTTCTTCGTAGGAGGCGTCCGGATGGTCACACTGTTCGCCAATTCCGGATTCCACCACCACTTCAGCACCCAGGCCGACGAGCTTTTTCACAGCAGCCGGGTCCAGCGAAGCGCGGGTTTCGATAGGGTCGTTTTCTTTCGGGGCAAAAATTTTCATGCCTGGTCAGTCCGTGTCTCGAGGCCGGACAAATCGCCTCATTGTTTCATGCAGTTCCCAAAAAGCGGGTCGATAGCTTAGCAATTTAGCCCCTTCCGTCCACTTGAATTCTGTACCTAAAAAAGCGTGAGATATCGGATCGAGCGGCTATCAGGGCTCGAAATTGATGAGGTTCATGAGCAATTCCTGATACGAAATTGCCGCCCTCACAATCATCCACGCTACCACGATAAGGATGCCCCAGTAGAACAGCTTGGGGGTCCAATTCCCCAGCTGCTCCATCGCGTCCCGCGCTTCGTCGGCATAGAAACGACTCCATTCGGCGAGTTCCTTGTCGAGAGCCCCGGCCTCCTCGGCAGCCGCCATACCGCGGACAAAATCATTGGGAAACGCCGTCGGGGCGGCATAGAGCGCCGAAGCCAGCAAATCACCTCCTGCGACAATCTTTTCACCAGCGAGGCTCGCTTCGTAGACCAACCCGCTGCCGGAGGCTTTGCCAGCACCCGCGAGGCAGTCGCTCATCTTTTTGCCGGCGAGCAGGAAGATTTCAAAGACTTGGGAAAAGCGTTCCATCGCCACCGCACGCCGCGCCCGCCCGATCATGGGAATGCGCCGAAGCACCGCATCCACAGCACCATTGTGCCGTGCCGATCGATGCAGGATCAACGCGACCACGAAAAAGATCGCGATGAGAAGATAAGCCGACAGCATCCCCAAACCCATTTCCGAAAAGGCCGATCGAAAGGGGCTACCAATGTCATCCCCCGTCCAGGTGGCGGAACCTTTCTGCATCATCGCCACAACCAGGGTGCAAAGCGGCACCGCCACGTGCAGAAGGATCAAGGGATAGATCAGCCCCTTAATCACCCGTCGCCGGGTCAGGTCCGTTCGACGGAAGTACTCAGCAAGATGGCTGAATCCCTTCTCCAGCATCCCTCCCTGCTCGGCGGCAGAAACGATTCCGACTTCCAGCGGAGTAACCACGTCAGACGCGCCACCCATGGCTGCCCCGATGCTTTCTCCCTGGCTGAGCCCGCCGAGCATGGCCACGTAGACTTCCTTTTCCGCCCGGTTCAGCCGCGGCTGCTCGAGGAGCGAAGCGCAGGCTTTCTCCATCCCCATGCCGGAGCGAGCATATTTCTCCAGGTTGGAGTAGAGGCGGCTCTTGGCCCTGGCCGAAAGTCGAGACATGCCAGACTGTGGCACCGTCGGCAATATTTTGGAAAGGGAAAAGGCCAATGCGTCGCTCGCAAAACCGACTTGAATCCGCCTCCCCTTCACGGACTATAGCCTTTCACGTGCCATCAAGGCACTAGGGGCCCACTTGCGGCCATACGGCATGGAAACATTAACCGACATTCAGAATCAGCCTGACTCACGCAACCTCGATATCGATCGGGTTGGCGTGAAAGAGCTCAAGTATCCCATCCGGATTCGCGACAAGGAGCACGCCGAGCAAAGCACGGTGGCCACTTTCTCCATGGCTGTTGACCTGCCACGCGAATACAAGGGCACCCACATGAGCCGCTTCGTTGAGGTCCTGAACTCTCACGGCCCCGTTCTCGATGTCCACTCCATCACCCAGCTTCCGGAGGAAATGCTCGAACGCCTCGACGCGCAACGGGCTCATGTCGAGCTGCGGTTCCCCTACTTCATGGAGAAGCCGGCCCCCGTCACCGAGAAAGTCGGCATGATGGATTATGGAGTCATCTTCGACATCGACGGCTCCCGCGATGAAAAGGATTTCGTCGTCACCGTGAAGGTCCCCGTCACGACTCTTTGCCCCTGCTCCAAGGCCATCAGCGCCCGCGGAGCTCACAACCAGCGCGGCATCGTGACCTACTCCGTTCGCTTCTCCGGTGAACCGATCTGGATCGAAGATCTCATTCGCCTGGTCGAAAGCTGCGCCAGCTCGGAACTCTACAGCCTTCTTAAGCGCCCCGACGAAAAGTACGTTACTGAAGAAGCCTACGACAATCCGGTCTTCGTCGAAGACCTCGTCCGCAACGTAGCGGCCGCTTCCGAAGAACAGGCCGGCATCGGGTGGTATCGGGTCGAAGCCGAGAACTTCGAGTCGATTCACAATCACAATGCTTACGCGGTGATTGAGAAGAAGAGCTGACCCCCAAACGAAACCGGCCACGCGCCCTTGCGGACGAGTGGCCGTTCGAGTTGAGATTCTACCAGCGGTTACGATGCCGGAATCGGAGGGACATTCGGCCCCGGGTTATTGCTCTTGTCGAGCACCTTGGCCAGGCCTGCCACCATTCCGCCAACGTCGGAGAGGTTGTTCGGAATGATGAGCGTGTTGTTAGCCTTGGCAAGATTACCAAACTGATCCACGTACTGCTCGGCAATCCGCAGGTTCACGGCCTGGGAACCACCCGGGCTCTCGATCGCTTCAGCAATACGGCGGATACCTTCGGCCGTCGCCGTCGCGAGCATCTCGATCTCCTTGGCTTTTCCTTCAGCCTCGTTGACCTGCTTGTCGCGAATCGCCTCGGACTGCTTGATCACTTCCTGCTTCTCACCTTCGGCCACGTTGATCTTGGCCTCGCGCTCACCTTCTGATTCGGCAATCACGGCACGGCGCTCACGCTCGGCACGCATCTGCTTCTCGAGAGCGTCACGGACACTCTGCGGCGGCGAAATATTGGCGATCTCGTACCGGGTAATCTTCAGCCCCCAGGGCTCGGATGCCTTGTCGAGTGCGTTAATGATATTAGCGTTGATCATCTCCCGCTCCTCGAAGGTGCGGTCGAGCTCAAGTTTACCAATCTCCGAACGCAGCGTCGTCTGCGCCAGTTGGGTCGAAGCGTAGAGATAGTTCTCAATGCCGTAGCTCGCCTTCTTCGCATCGAGCACC
>JABSSQ010000477.1 GCA_013213905.1 Verrucomicrobiales bacterium
CTGCATGAAGAGAGATTGGAAGCACAAAGTGTTCGTTACGATTGTCCGGCATCAAATCAGTCTCGGCGGTGATCAATTGGAGGACTTCGAGGAGGACTGGGAAGCCCACATCGCAGCAAAAGTTCTTACTGCAACCTCACCTTCACTCGATTTTAAGAGCAGTTCCTTTTACCGAAAACCTGCCAGCTTAGGTTTCATGGTCGGTCAGATGAAAATTCTCTGGGACGAGCTGGAGGAAACTAATCGAGAAGCCGTTGAGCGGATAAAACACAATCAAATCTCCTACGGAGCGAGAGTCTATTTGAATTACCTCGGAATCAAACCGGAGGAGCTTCTAGAGGAGTTACGGGAAAATGGGTCCACTGCAAGAGTCGAAGCTCAGAAGGCGGTGAGGCGATGTCTCTCCATTGCAAGTGATCAAGCCGGCGATGAATGGGTAGATTTCATAGTTGGGGTTCAGAAGGGGGCGAGCAAACCGATTATCGGTGGCCTTCCCCAGCTGCCCGGTGAAACCGAAGCTACGCCGATTCACCGTTTTCTTTTCTCCTACGGACATCTTTGCAAGGAACGGCTCAATTCCTTGGCCGAACTTCATGCCGTGCTATATCACCTCTATGGTACCCGAATTGGAAATTACGAGAGAGTCAAAGGTGTCTGTAAACGTGTGAAGTATTCGATCAAGATGAAGGGGCGTCCCAAAGGTGGAAAAAGGGACGCAGGCGAACTGGTGGCGACCCTTTTTTCAGAGATGATTCAGGCGAAGAATCGTGTTGATGAAAGTATCATCAACACACCAAAGACAGTCCACGCCTAAGTTGGCGCTCTCTAGACGAGAAGCCGCTGAAGCGCTCGGAATAAGCACGGTCACAATCGACCGTCTCACCGCTCGCGGATTACTCAATCCATCTCGAGCGACTCGAAGACCTCTCTACCCTGTTACTGAGGTGGAGCGTTTTCTGCGGGAAACCTCAACCCAACTGGAAGGAGCAGCTGCATGAAGTATTCTGATATCCCAGAAGCAATGGTGGCAGCTGGCGCTTGCCTCATCGGTGAGCACCGAGGCAGTCAGGTCGAGCGAGTCGAGTGGGTCGACAGGAACGACGGCAAGTCGAAGGGATTCGTCAAATGCACCCACCTGTTCGAAATTGGCATCGGCGGAGCTGTCCAGGCGATTCGCGTCGATGAGCCGATCCCGAAGACAGTTATTGATCCCAAAGAGGTGAAGGTAACGCTCAAGCGAGGATCTCGGTATCTCCTGAGCCTGCAAAGCCTGAAGAATGATCGAGGCAACTTGGATGCTCGTCTCGTAGCGGGCTCTGTGCCGGTTGAATTAACCTAACGATGAATCAAGGGCAGCGTTGGTGGTGCGGATGCAGCGGAGCTGCGCCGCCCACCACGCTCCCTTTAACCTTGTATTACTTCAAACAACTCCACAAAGACGAATGAAGAAGACTCAAGTGGCCTTTCAGATGTCTACAGAGCGTCTTGCCGAGCGCGGAAAGCTCTATTTCTGGACTTTCACTTTCGCTGAGAAGCTCGATATCAAGGAAACGCGGCGTCGCTGGAACTACCTTCTCACCCTGATGCGTCGCCGTTGGCCGAATCTTTGCGGTCTGCGCGTCTACGAACTCCACAAGTCCCATGGACTGCATGTGCATCTCCTGACGGACAGCTACCTCGACGTGAATGCAGCTCGCTCCATGGCTCACAAAGCGGGTTGGGGCCGGATCCATGTGAAGCGGATTCCTGCGTCCAAGGCGGGATACCTGGGTAAGTACCTTTCCAAGGAACGCCCTCCCTGCTTTCAGGGCTGGCGACTCTGGGCCGCCTTCGGCAAAGACTGGGTGCCGTCCAAGGTCAAAGACATCGAAGTGCGAAACAGCTTCACGCGGGCCTATCACCACCTCAAAGAAAAATTGGAATGGGATCACGATCTCAACTTTTTCCGACGCATCGACTTCGTCCGAAACGCGATCGATTTTCAGATTCTTTCCGGAGAAAACCAACGAATGCGCGGGAAACCGTCCGAATTGCGTTTGGCGTTGCTCGCAGATGGCGCGTCTGTGATCTATTGAAAAGGCCCCTTTTCTCCGAAAAGGGCCACCCCTGCCCTATCGCGGATTGCCGGTTCCGAGGGCCCTAGAGCGCCAGCAAAAGCGCGTATAAGTGCCGAAGGCCGGAGCATCGGCTCGTCCGATGCGGAGTTATGCCGCGGTTTTGATTGCGCGGCTTTCCCGGGCCATCCTGTCACATTACTAGAGAATTGATTCCTTCATGGCATAGGGAATAGTAAATTGATGTCTCAATTCTCCAGAAAGCAGATAATACGTGCTGGTGATACTCTTATTGAGGGAGGAATTTCTCAAAAAGATCCTGAGGCATATGCGGCGGCTTTTGAGATTCTCTCATTTTGGCGTTCGTGTCATGAAGAGCCGCTTGAAGTCGCTTTCAGCTTTCTGCAAGAGTCGGCTGAAAAGATTGACCGTAAAGCAATGGTTGCTAAACGCCTCAAGCGAGCTCCTTCCATTATCACTAAACTTCAAAGGTTTTCTGAGCAGAAAATGAAGCTGAGGACGATGCAGGATATTGGAGGGTGCAGAGCGATTGTTTCAAGTGAGAAGGCTGCTCTAAAAGTGGTAAGAAATATTCGCGGTAAACATGACCTAAGAGTTCGGAACAACTACATCGAGTCCCCAAAAGAGGACGGATATCGCAGCGTTCATCTAATTGGTAAGTTTCCGGATGCTAACCGCGAATTGAGGATGATTGAGATTCAAGTTCGCAGCCAAACTCAACATGCCTGGGCTACTGCTGTTGAAATCACGGACCTCTTCACTGGGCAGGCTTTAAAGACCAGCAGCGGTGAAGATGGATGGAGAGACTTTTTTAAATATGCGAGTAGGCAATTCGCTTATTTTGAAGACATACCCTTGTTTCACACGATGGAAATGGGAGAAAAGGGCACAGCCATCGCAAAAGTATTTCAGGAGGCTAAAGAAAAGAGCCGCTCAAAGCACAAAGGGTTTCTTGCAAATGCGAAGCTCTTGTACAGATCAATTCGTGATGTGAATGTTATTGAGGAGTTTCACGGCTTCGCCAATTCTATCAAAGTAGCGGACGATCAGTGCATTAGTGCAAAGGTGGACGGATTTGTCCTTTTAGAAGTGGATTTGAGCGCTCACAGAGTCTCCTCTAGATTGCTTCCGAGTAGTCAGATCACTGAAGAGTATGCTCAGGCTGAGGCTCGAGCTCTTGCTCAGGGTGATACGGTCGTGGCACTCGTATCAACCGATAGTATCGGGGGACTAAGAGACGCGTATCCTAACTACTTTGCTGACTCGACTTTATTCTCTGAGAATATTTCCGCTTTCACCTGGGCATACGAGCAGACAATGCCCACAGGTCTTTTTGGGAAGATCTTTGGATAAATGCGAGTATCGAACAGTTCCGTCTCAATTCGGAACAAATGACCTAGAGAAGACTAGCCATCTTTTCATTGTGGTAAGTCCGCA
>JABSSQ010000478.1 GCA_013213905.1 Verrucomicrobiales bacterium
AAAGCCACGGCTGAACTGAAGCTCGTGGACGCGGTGAACCTGGTTCACCCGCCTCACACCGAGGCGCTGCGCGACCTGGTTGCGGGAACGCTGGCTCCTGCGGAAACGTGGGAAACCAAGCTGACTCAGGCCGGGCAAAAATCGCAATCCGACCGCGAGAAAGAAGTTCGCAAAGCGGCCGCCTGGGCAACGCTCATCCGCGATCGCAAGATCGGTTACTTCGCTTTGCTGCGTAACCTGCGCAATATCCTGGAGCAGGCTCCTGAACTGACGTCTGACGTGGTGAAATTGCTCACCAACGAAACGCTGATCCGTCGATCTCTCGTCATGCCATTCCGGTTCCGCACGGCACTGGATGCGATCGAGAGCGTCGAAGTATCACGCTTCCAACGTCAGAAAGTGGTTCGTGCGCTTAACCAAGCGGTCGACCTGTCGCTGGCCAACGTGCCACGTTTCAGAGGTCGCACGCTCATCGCGATGGACTGCTCCGGTTCGATGCTTGGTAAACCGATGAAAGTGGGTTCTCTCTTCGCTTCGGTTCTCTACAAAGTGAACGACGCTGACCTCATGCTGTTCAGCGGGGATGCCCGTCATGTCACGTTTAACGCTGACGACGGAACGCTCTCCCTGGCACAACGTATCGAGGAAAAAGCCGAGTGGAGTGGAACCAACTTCCACGCCGTTTTCCAACGCGCCAAACGCGCGTATGACCGGGTCGTGATCCTGTCTGATATGCAGGCATGGATGGGGCATTGGACGCCGAAAGAGTCGTTCGATCGCTACGTGCAGAAAGTGGGGCAACGCCCTCGCATCTACTCGTTCGATCTGGCTGGCTACGGAACGCTTCAGTTCCCAGAGCGCGAAGTCTACGCGCTGGCAGGTTTCTCCGACAAAACGCTGGAGACGATGCGATTCCTTGAAGAGGACAAATACGCTCTCATCAGGAAAATCGAATCGATCGACTTGTAGCCAAGCAGCCGGGCCGCCCCGCGGGGGGCGTCGTCGTTCCGTTCGCGGCGCCCCGGTGAACTGGAAAGGAGGTGGCGGGGCGTTTCTCGTAAGAGGAGCGCTCCGCCTGAAGCCTCACAACTTATTTAACTAACACAATTCTATGAATGCAGATCTGATGGAAAAGCATTTTGCCCGTATGGGTGCCCGGATGAAGCTGGTTCGTCATGAGCCGGTGCTTCAACCATGGGGTTGGAATCGTCGCTCTTTTGTCGACCGGTTCTCGGTTGATATAGAGAGAGACCGTCGAGGGGAGCACTTTGTGTTCAACGTCTCGACTGATGTGGAGGATCTGCTCGAAGTGGATCTGCTCCAGGTCCAGCCCAAGGAGCGTCACCTGCTTCTCATGGTGAAGGATCCGGACGTAGAGGGAAAGCTGGTCAAGGATCGCTTTCTCTGTGGTCACGATGAACGGGAGTGGTTTGTCGCTGCCGTTCCGGGGGCTGTTTCGACAGTCGCCAGTGCCATGGAGTCACTGAAGCCGGAGGTTGTTCGCGAGATGCAAGCCCGTGAAGGTTTGAATCAAAAGCAGCGCAACCGCCGTCGTAACAGTGCTTTCCGCCGTCAGGGAGAATGGTTTTTCGTGCCGGTGTTGGATGCCTTCGTCAACGAAGATGCCGTCCTTCAGCACGAGCCCATTGCCCGCTCCGGTGGGAAGCCTCACTTCGTTCAGTATCTCTATCGGGAAGGTGGACAGACAATCTACGTTTCTCCTCAACGTCCCGAGGGTGTGTCTGTCGTCGAGCATGAGCGACTGATCCAGTCTCGCCCCAAGGCGAAAGGCTGGGCCTGGCGAATGCAGCGCATCAATCCTCGAGTTCTGGCTCGTGGTGAAGTGCGTCACCCTGACCACAAGACGATCACCCTGCATGGATGGCATGAAGTTCTCATGAACCGTGAGAACCAGAGCCGAACCATGCAGCGAGTGGCCTTCATTGACTAGGCTGGCCCTCTCAATGATTCGATCCAACAGGGTTGGGTTAATGACCGGACCCTGTTGGCATGACTCATGCAGCGGACTGCCGAAGCTGGCATTCTCTATGTAACAAAAAAACAACGATTGAGGCTGTGATCCTCAATTAAAATACTTTAGATTCCTTAACCAATGAGCGCTTCGATCCTTGATCTCAAGACGGTGCTGGTTCTTAACCGCAACTGGCAGGCGATCAACACGCGGACTCCCGCGGAAGCTTTTTGCCAGATGGCAACCGACGCCGCGACGGCACTCGACATCCACGGAAACGACTGGATGGTTCCCACGAGCTGGGAAGACTGGCAGCAATTGCCGGTCCGGGAGTGTGACGCCAGCATTGGAACGGCCCGCGGACGCATCCGTGTTCCAACTGTCATTGTGGTGGCGAACTTCAGCCAGGTGCCGAAGAAACGCCCGAAATTTAACTCACGGACGCTGTGGGAACGCGACGGTGGTCGTTGCCAGTACACGGGACGCAATCTGGCTCCCGGGGAAGGCAACATCGATCACATCATGCCGCGTTCACGCGGAGGTGAAACCACGTGGGAAAACTGCGTGCTCGCTGCCCGCGATGTGAACTCCCGCAAAGCGGACCGCACGCCGGAAGAAGCCGGCATGCGTTTGCTGCAGGAACCCAAGGCACCGGCCGAACTGCCGGTGACGATGTTCCTGCGGAACACCCACGGTATTCCGGACTGGGATCCGTTCCTGGTGAACTAGGTAGCGAAAGACGTGAGTCTTTCGTAGCGGTCGACCGCTCGAAATTCTCACGAATTTCGCTACGAAGCCGGGAAGCATCCTGAATCCATTTCCTGTCGCGCGGCTTCAAAGGGTTTCCCGGAGAGGTCCCGCCTATCGGCAGAACAACAGTAGCTCATCTGGTTAGAGCAGCCTCGACCGCGTCGGGGTTGGTAGCCGGTTCGATTCCGGCCTGTACTGGGCTAGTGCCCGTTGGACTCATAATCCAATCCAATAACGAACGGACCCTCTCCGTGTCGGCGATACCTGGCAGGTCTTCGCAGCCGTCCATGAGCCCTGTGACAGCAGCCGCTCACCGTGCCCGGAAGTGCGCTTCGGCGACTTCTGCGCCCGGTTGATGCTGTTTTCCCGCTCAGAAGCGGTGATGCGGGGAGGGGACGATTCATTCAATAGAACAACCCAAGGAGGAACCACATTCCTGTGGTTCTTTGAAGCCTATCCGCTAGGCGAAGGCTCTGCTGGAAGGGCGACAGGAGTCGCAGCGAAGCGGAGTCCGCCGGAGGCAATGTCGCCCCTCCCTGAAAGAACGAACACCGTTGCCTCCCGTTGGGGGTGTGTCTCCCGGTATCTCTTGTCGCTTTGTTAGCCCGGGCATCTCACGCCCCGTGAGATGTCCGCCTGCAGGGCCGACCCCGCGTCCGCGGGATCGGGGCTAATCCCGACAAGCACATAAATCTCGCTGTCTGGTTCGGGTCGACATCGTGCGTGGAGAAACGCCGTGTCGGTCTGGCCTGCAGCCAGATGAGCTTCTCACAGGTGAGGAGCTCAGATTAGAAAGGAGAAAATAAATAAATGGAATTCGTGTACATCATGTTAACCGGACTGTTGGGGCTGTTCATTTTCGGTATCACCATCAAGTGTGTCCGACAGCTGATCGAGGACTACGTGGAGACCGTGACGATCTGGGATTACCAGACCGGTTTGCACTTTCGCCACGGCCGTTACCAGGAAAACCTCGGCGCCGGTAAACACCGCTTCGTGGGTAAAGGTCACTCCGTGGTTCTTTCCGACAACCGCATCTCGGAACTGGTGGTGCAGGGGCAGGAACTGATCACGGCGGACAGCGCGACGCTGAAACTGACCGCGGTAGCCCAATGGAAGATCGCGGATGCGAAACGATTCCATGAAGCGGCCGGCGATCCACGGCAAGCGCTCTACACCCTGATCCAACTGGCGATGCGCCGCGTGATCGGTGGGCTGGAACTGGATGCGGTGATCGAACAGAAAGCCGACTTCGGCAAAGCCCTGATCGATCTGGTGAAAGCGGATGCTCTGGATGAGCTGGGAGTCGAAGTGGCCCGTGTTGAAATTCGGGATGTGATGCTGGGGAGCGATCTCAAAAGCGTCTACACCGGAGTGATCACGGCCCGCAAAGAAGCCCAGGCGAAACAGGAGCAAGCCCGCGGTGAAGCCGCCGCCCTGCGAACCTTCGCGAACGCGGCGCGCGCTTTCGAAAACAACCCGGAACTGTTCCGTCTGCGTTACCTCGAAACACTGAAAGAGGCCGGAGCCGGATACGGCAACCAACTCATCATCGGTGTGCCTGA
>JABSSQ010000479.1 GCA_013213905.1 Verrucomicrobiales bacterium
CAGGTCATAAAGCAAACAGGGTCAGGTCATAGACCTAACCCTGTTGGTAAAATATTTCGGATACAGGAGCATCTAGTCGAGTCCCACAAGTGGGTAGAGGTTTTCTTTACACCACTCTCCGTTCTGAAGCGTGACGCTGTCAGGATCTTCCACAGCAATGTGGGCCTCATCTTCGCAGATGATCCAACCCTCGTAGTTCCGCAGCGTGAGCCACTCTGTGATCTTGTGGAAGTCGAGCTTTCCGGTGCCCATCTGAGCCCATGGCTCAGGACCGTTTCCAGAGTAATCCTTGTAGTGGATGTGGTTCACGAGGTGCTGCCACTTGTTCATGGTTTCGATCACATCCATGCCGCCACGGATAATGTGACCGACATCCGGAGTCCAGCCGGTCACCGAAGGATCGAGCGAACTCAGCACAACATCGTAATCATACTGGGTGCGAACGAGCGATGCCGGCGGGCTGTTCGGGTGGTATGAGCAAACCAGCCCGGCGTCGACACCGCGCTGAGACACACGGTTGATATTGCGGGCCACGTTGAGACGGCGCTTCTGAAGATCGTGACGACCGCTCGGAAGAGTAACCGTACCGAGCATGGCGCCCGGGAAGTGCTTCAAGAAATCAATCGTGAAATCAGCAGCGGCCCGTTCTTCCGGAGTTTCCTCCTCGTTGTCCCAGCCGCAAATCAGGGCGAGGCCGGCCAGCTCAACATTATGCTCCTGGAGCACATCCTTGAACTTGATGGGGTCAATGAAGTCCCCCATCCAGTATTTACTGCACCCGAGGGCGCTCTCTGAGATCTCGAGAACCATCGGCTCAATCCCGGTAAAACCGGCCTGAGAGATGATCTTGACCATGTGGTCGAGCTTGTTGTCGTAGCCCTTGCCTGTGTCCTGCATGAACCAGGTGTAGACCTCCGATCCGAATTTGATGTTAGCCATATTGTGTAAATCAGTTTGGGTGAAATCTAAATACCACCTCAGTGAGCCTGCAACCACTCGCGTACGCGTGGGTTGAAATCATCAGTCTTTTCAAAGTGGAAGGCATGGCCCGCTTCGTCGTAGAAGTGGGTGTCGCAGTTGGAAATTCCTCCGGCAACCTCTTCGGCCATCCACATGGGTGTGAAAATATCGTCCTTACCTCCGATCACGAGGCAGGGCGCCTCGATTTTACCGAGGTCAGCAGCCACATTGTGCCCGACGCAGGCTGCCGCCTGACCACGCAGACCGTGAAGAGGCTGGGGCACTTCGTTGGCATCAAAGTCCTTACGGCCCTGCAGAAGCCCCTCGTAGCACTCCTGATTATCAAAGAAAGGCTTGGTGAAAATCAGCAGCTGAATCCACTCCATGAACTGCTGATTATCGAGATGCGCTTTGCAGATCACCATGTGGCTGAAGATACCGGCAGCGTAGTTATCGCAACTCGCCCAGGGGCACATCAAAACGGCACTCTGGACCTTCTCAGGATGACGCAGGCAAAGCTGCTGGGCAATAATTGAACCCATGGAACAACCCACAATCCTGGCCTTCTCAATCCCGAGTGCATCCATGAGACCGGCATAGTCATCGGCCATCATCGCGCTCGAATAGTCACCGACCGGCTTGTCCGAGAGACCGACTCCGCGGTTGTCAGGCATGATGCAGCGGAAATGCTGTCCCCAGTCTGCTTCGTGGACGCCCCAGACTTCTCCGCGGGCTGTGATTCCCATGATAAGAATGAGCGGGTCACCAGATCCCGACTCTTCGTAATACATTTTGATCCCGTTCGTTTCGACGTATGGCATAGTAAGTAGGAGTTTTTGAGAATAGAGCGGACAGAATCTACACCCGCCCGAGAACTGTCCAGAACAAATCACCCCTGCCGAGGCGAATCTTGTGTCGGATCTGACGTAATATCGGTCTGGGCAGTCACCATCGTGGACTACGGGGTTGTCCCTCTCCTTCCCTTCCAGCAAATCATCAAACGGCCTCGTGGAAGCCCTTTTCGAGACCGGAATTAGTGCGCGGCAAACAATTTAAGGCACCCTAACCTCTTTTCCTGTCTCTCATACAACGGCTTACAAAAGTTCCTACCCTGAGCATCGATACTACTCTGTGACGGACCTGTCACTCAATGGCGCATTTTGTCACATTAAACCCCTTGCGAATGTTCGACTTACAAACATCTTCGTCGGAGTCAGTGATCGTTTCGCCCCGTGCCGCCGTGAGCAGGAACTGTCCTCGTGTCAGAACTGTAACGAATGCCTGTTGGAGATTCACCCGTTGCAAAAGTAACAACTGACCACTGTTTAACTTAAAACATACTCAATGACACAACCCAACAGCTTGAAAAAACTGTTCACCGGCGCTGCCGTTGCTGCCTTCGCAGCTGGCGCATTCGCAGGTGATTATGGCAAGGCGATCATCGACGACAAGATGCCGATCGAAGATCCCTGGACTTGGTGCGACCTGTTCGATTACTCCACTCTCTACGAAGCAGAGAGCGGTTTCATTCGCGAGGTTGCGTTTAACGGCCGTTACCACGGACAATACATCTCGCAGAGCGAGGACTTTGGAAATGCCAGTAACGGATTCAATCAGTGGCAACACCGCCGGGCCCGAGTGGGTATTGATATCGAATTCGCTGGAGACCTTGCGTTCTACTCGTCAATCAACGTTTCTGATGGATCTGGCAGTGGCACGGGTCTTATTCGCCGTGACTTCTTCAACGACTTTGACGAAGTTGGCATCGAATGGACGCCTGACGATTGGGAAATCGTGGTCGGTAAGCAGAAGCAGAAGATCACTCGTGAGTACTCTACTTCTTCCAAGCGCATCAAGACTGTTGAGCGTTCACACATTGTCAACGAAGTGGCTGACCAGAAGCCCTGGGGTGTGACTGTCGAGCGTGAGTTCGCCGGTTTCACTCACCAGGTCGGTGCCTGGCTCTACGGAACTGACGGCGGAACCAACCGGGGCGGCTTCCAGCTTCCTCGCGGTGACTCCCGTGCCGGATGGTCTTACTCTGCTGCAATCGACGTGACTGACGAGACTGAAGTCCACTTCAACTACGTATACACCAACAACAGCGGTGGTGCCGTTGCTCCCCGCGGAAGCGCTCCTGCTGACCAGGGTTCCAACTACGAGCACGTCCTCGCGCTCGGAACCGAGTCCGACTTCGGTCGTCTTGGCCTTGTTACCGACATCATCTTCGGTGCTAACCGCCAGGCTTCCGGCGCCATCCCTGCCGGTGATGACACCTGGGGCTTCGTGTTCATGCCCACTTACGAGATCACTGAAAAGCTCGAGGCTGTTGCCAAGTATGCTTATATGGATCAGGGCCAGAACCAGCGCACGCAGCGCTTCAACGTTCGCCAGCGCGTTGCTGACTACCACACCTTCTATGCAGGCCTTAACTACTACATCTGCGGCGACAAGCTGAAGATCATGGGTGGTTACGAGTATGCTACCGGTGAAGAGTTCGGCACTGGCACGGACATCACCAGTGACACCTGGATGCTCGCCGTCCGCACCTACTGGTAGGATTTATTCAAATTTCCGCTTCGGCGGAATACCCTTGGTAAAGGCGGGACTTCGGTCCCGCCTTTTTTGTTGCCCTCTTTACCTCCCATACCCGATAGTCTGATCCTGACAATGGCTCCCTCTCCGAACAAATCCCATTCCACTAAGCCCCCTACCCTCGAAGTTGGCGGGTTCTTCAAGCGTCACTCCAAGGAGCTTTCCATGAAACTGGTTGGCAGCCGCACCGGGTTTGACCGCCAGATCCTTGAGCCGACCATTAATCGCCCCGGCCTGGCCCTTTCAGGGTTCTACAAGTATTTCGCTCTACACCGGATCCAGGTCATTGGTCTGGCGGAACGCTCGTATCTCAAGCATCTCAGTGAGGACAACGCTCGCAAACGCTTTCAGGACCTTTGTCGCCAGAATATCCCCTGCATCGTCGTGAGTCGGGGACAGGATCTGCCCGGGGACCTGCTCGAGATCGCCAACGAATCAGAGATTTCCGTCTTTCAAACCTCGATGGTGACGATGAACTACATCAACGCCGCCACCGTCCGCCTCGACTGGGAATTCGCGCCCTCCACTACGGAACACGGCTGCATGGTTGATGTGATGGGCATCGGAATCCTCATCAAGGGTGACAGCGGAACCGGTAAATCCGAGACCGTCCTCGCTCTCCTTCGGCGCGGAGCCAGTCTCGTCGCGGACGACATGGTTCGCCTCCGAAACATCGAAGACCGGGAGCTCATCGCAACAGCGCCCGAGCTCGGCCGCAGTTACATGGAGGTAAGAGGACTCGGCATCATCAATGTGTCAGCTCTCTTCGGGGTCGGCACTTTCCGAACCGAAAAACGCCTCGATCTGATTGTGACCCTGAAGCGGGAAACCGAAATCAATGAAATGGAGCGAATCGGCCTCGACCGCGAAACCATCGACGTTCTCGGCATGAATATTCCTCACATTGAACTACCGGTCGCCGCCGGCCGCGATATGGCGCAATTAATCGAGGTTGCAGCCCTCGACCAGAAACTGAAAGCCCTGGGTCACGATTCAGCCGTGGAATTCAATAAGAAACTATTGAAAAGGATGCGAGATCAACGTAAGTCCTTGGTCTGATCCCGTTTGGGAATCCCCGGAACGCTTTTATCACTAACAATGCCAGCTTGTGAACTGACTATCCCCAACGAGGAAGGGCTCCACGCTCGACCCGCGGCGAAGTTTGTGAAGCTGGCCAGCCGATTCTCGTGCGAAATCTGGGTCGAGAAAGACGACGAGGAAATCAATGGAAAGAGCATCATGGGATTGATGATGCTGGCTGCCGCCCAGGGAGCTGTGATCAAAGTCTCGGCTGAGGGCGATGATGCCGAGGAAGCGATCTCCAAAATCACAGAACTCGTAAACAGCGGGTTTGAGGCAGATTGTTGAGAAATCTCAATATTCTGGCATTTTGGGCCGGTTTTTGATCAGGAAAGCATAAGTTTTCCCAATCTGAGCCGTTTACAGAGCGTAATTAATGATCGCAACCGCCCCAAAGGCCGAAATTCGACTGGAGGGCATTGGCGTCTCTCCAGGCGTAGCCTGGGGACCCGCAGAGATTCTTGGAAAGGCCCTCGAAGAGCCGGAACAGACAAGTATTCAACGCAGTGAAGTCGATGCCGAGAAGGCCCGCCTCTCTCTCGCTCTGATAGCTACTCGCGACCAGATCGTCGAGCTGCAGCGTCAAATCGCATCCGACCAGGGCGAAGACCACGCGAGCATTTTCGACGCCCACCTGCTCCTCCTTGAGGATTCTACGGTTCTCAACGAAGTCCTCCGCATCTGTGAGACTCAGCTGGTCGCTATCGAGTGCGCCTATTATTCGGTGGTGAAGCGTTATATTGATTCCCTCCGCAAAATTTCCGATCCCTACCTGCGGGAACGTGCTGTGGATATTGAAGATGTCGCCGG
>JABSSQ010000048.1 GCA_013213905.1 Verrucomicrobiales bacterium
CTTCGGTCACCAAATGAATCAAATCATCCTCGGACGAAGCAGCGTGAACCTCAAAGGTCAGAAAGTTTATGCGCTCCCACTGGGCATGAGAAAGAGAGGTCATGTAGCCGTCGTGCGGCAATCAGCCGCAAGACCAAGCTAACACAGGGATTTCCTCGTGCGAGGTCCATAGACACCCCATATCAGGGGGGTAATTTCAAATGCAATCAATGGTGGTGATCCTTGAAATGCTGCCTCAGTAGATCTTTTCCGTAGTCGTTCCCATTCGGGGTACGAATGACGGCATGGATATGATCACGGGTAGGAATGCCAGTCCTTTCAAGTCCAATCGGGCGCTGGTGGTCAAATTCGATAAAAATGACAGGGCTTTGAATTCGGTAGTAAAAGACGCTGTCATCGCTGGTCTCACCGATCCAGGCAAAGTAAGTATCATCGATATGTGAGGCAATTTCGCTCAGGCGAACTTTGGCATGGCCTTCTTTCTGGTGATTGATCCAGACGGCAATGAGATCCAGGAGGCGAGCCTTAGTTTCGTCGGAGAATTTGTCTGCTTTGATACCAACAGAGTCAGTGATGAGGTTGTCTTTGAAGGCTTCGGCGACGGCATTGGTTCCTTCTTTCTGTGTGGCAATGAGAGCAGAAGCTTGCTCGTCGGTTGAAAGTGATTTCATGAAGGCAAGGCCACGGTCCTGCTCTTCCTGCATGATGACAGTGCCTTTGTGCTTTCCGGAGGTGGCTCTGACAGGTTCGGAACCAATGAAGACTGGGGACATGACAACCTGATCTCCAAGAATGAAATAGTTGATAGCAGCGTGGTGGCCATCGAATTGCCATCCCCAAGGTTCGGTCAGGGAGGGTTCTCCCATAATGGTGATGTGGTAGAGCCATTCGCCGTAGCCGTCCCAGGTGTTCTTGAGTTCGGCCAGCGTCCCGTTGAGCTTCATGATATCCCGTGCGTTCTGGAACCCCCGGGCACTGAGACCGGATTGCATCAGGGCAAAGGCAAGTTCGCGCTGATCATCATTCATTTCTTCAAAGCTGACACCCTGACGGACGTAGTGATGCTGATTGGCCCACTTTCTCCATTCGTCATCGTCGACCGGGAAAAGTGTCTTTTTCTTTTGTTCTTCGGTCAGGCTGGAGATGAATGCTTCCGCAGCCGTCTTGACCGTTTCGGTCGAAACGCCGGTCGCTTCGATAGAAAACAAGTCAGGAATGACGGTTCCGTCAGTGGTAAGGCCGAAAAATGGTTCTGCCAGCGCAGCCTTCTCAACATCGACCCGGCCTTTGCCTCCTTTTCCTCCCTTGCCTTTGCCTTGAGCCGTGGATTCGGACGGGATTAGCGAGAAGAGCAGAGAGAGGACGATGAGGTGAAGGGGAGACGGAGTGAGTTTCATTCTTGGCGGGGATTCTTGATCACGAATATTCACCAATGGAACACGAATTATCACGAATGAATGAAGGCCGCGTCAGCGATTTGTGTTCATTTGCCTCCGGCTAACTGCGCTGCGCTCCGGTTGCGTTCCATTCTTTTCATTCGTGTTTAATTCCTTACGCCAGGATATCCTTGGCAACGCTGCCGCCGACATCAGTCAGTCGGAAGTCACGTCCGGCGTAGCGGTAGGTGAGTTTCTCATGATCGAGGCCAAGGAGGTGGAGGATGGTGGCATGCCAGTCGTGGATGTGCATGCGGCCCTCGACGGCTTCGTAGCCGTGTTCGTCCGTGTTGCCATAGGAGAAGCCGCCTTTGACGCCGCCGCCGGCCATCCAGGTCGTGTAACCTTTGTTGTTGTGATCGCGTCCATCGCCGCCTTCGCCGTGAGGCGTGCGACCGAACTCTCCGGCCCAGATGATGAGCGTGTCCTTGAGGAGATCGCGTTGGCGCAGATCATTGATGAGGGTGGCAATAGGTTGATCGATCTGGGCGCAGTGGTCTTCCATCTCCGCCTTGAGATTGTTGTGGTGATCCCAACCGCCGCTGGAAATCTCGACGTAGCGAACTCCGTTTTCAACCATGCGACGTGCGAGCAGGCACTGGCGTCCGAAGCTGTCAGTCTGGCTGTTGCCGATGCCGTAGGCTTCCTTCATGGCGGTCGATTCCCTGGAAAGATCGACGACGGCAGGCATGGTTGACTGCATGCGGTAGGCGAGCTCGAAAGACTGGATCATGCCTTCGACCTGGGGTTGGTGTCCCTCGCGCTTCAACTTGTTGCGGTTGAGCGCCTGGATGAGATCGAGCTGGGTGCGCTGAGCTTCAGGGCTTTGTGAGGCGTTCTTGATGTTGTCGACCTCCGGGCTCTCGTCCATGGAAGAGCCGCCGGAAAGCTGGCCGCCCTGTTCCCGTCCAACGATGGTGCCCTGGTAGTAAGCGGGGAGGAAAGCGGAGGCATAATTGTTCACGGCATTCCCGGCGTTGAGTACGACGAAACCGGGCAGGTCGGTATTGTCAGTGCCAAGTCCATAGAGAGTCCAGGCTCCCATCGAGGGACGGACAAACTGGAAGCTGCCGGTGTGAGTTTGGGTGGTGGCCTCGTTGTGATTCGGTGCGTCGCAGTGCATGCCGCGAAGCAGGCAGAGCTCGTCCGCTTCCTGAGCGAGATTGGGAAAGAGTTCTGAAATCCAGAGACCGCTCTGACCGTGTTGCTTGAATTCCCAAGGAGAACCGAGAAGTTTGCTGCCGCGTCCACCTTTGCCACCATACTTGCCCGCCTTGCCGCTGTCGGCCTGGAGCTTGGGCTTGTAGTCGAAAGTGTCGACGTGAGAGGGGGCGCCTCCCATGTTCATGAAAATGACGTTCTTGGCGCGGGCTTCGAAGTTCGGGGACTTGGAAGCGAGAGGATTCTTGGCTGATTCAGCACGGGCAAGTTGGGCGGCGAGAGAAGCAAAAGCCAGTCCGCCGAAGCCGGTGGAAACGGTGCGGATGGCGTCGCGTCGGGTGGGGAAAGAATTCATGATTCAACAGGGTAAATATCTTGGGTTGAAGAGGGGCTTAGTTGAGGATGCGGAACTCGGCGCTGGAGATGAGCGCCTGGCAAAACATGGCGAGAGCTTCCTGTTCTTTGGGCAGAGGTTTGACGGCTTCGTAATTGGCGGTGGAAGGAGTATCCACGCCGCGCCCTTTGCCTTTGCCCTTGCCCTTACCTTTGCCACCGGAAGCGCCCATGGGGCCGCGGCCTTCCATTCCTCCCTCGGCTCCGGAAGCTCCGGGTCCGCGTCGTTGAAAGGGGCGTTCGGCGGAGGCTTCTGCAACCACAGGTTCAAAGTCGTAGTTGGCGAAGAACTCCTTTGTCACGGCGAGATCTTCCGGTGCCGGCATACGCCCGTAAGCGAGCAGGAAGGCAGAGGTGATGCGTTCGTCCGGATGGCTGAATCGCTCGGTGAGAAACGTCGCCATGTTGCGGGCGGCATCGGTCACGAAGTGGTTGTTCATCAGAAAGAGCGCCTGGGAAGAGACGTTGGTTTCGGTGCGGCGGGGAACGCTCTCGGCCGGATTGACGAAGTCGAAGAGAGCGAGCGGTTCGGCAACCGCGTTGCGAATGACCGGCAGGTAGACTGAGCGGTAGTTCATGTTGTAGAAGGAGAGCGCATCGATCTGGCGTCCGACCCGGGCGTCGCCGACTTCGGAGACCGGGGAAGCAATGGGACGGTCGGTGTCGAGCTGTCCGGCGACAGCGAGCATGGAATCGCGGAGAGATTCAGCGTCGAGCTGGCGCGGATTGGCTCGCCAGAGATGGGTGTTCTCGGGGTCGGCCGCGTAGTTGCCTTCGTGGTAAGTGGAAGCCCGCTGATAGGTGTCGCTCAGGACAATTTCCCGAATGATGTCCTTGGTAGACCAGCCGTTTTCCATGAAGCGAATGGCGAGGTAATCGAGCAAATCAGGATGGGTGGGTTCCTGTCCAGTGAGGCCCCAGTTGTTGAGTGACCCGACGATGGGTTCGCCAAGCAGGTGCATCCAGATGCGGTTGACCATGACCCGAGCCGTGAGCGGGTTGTCAGTCGAAGTGAGCCAGTCCGCCAACTCGAGGCGACCGCTGGATCCGCTGCCGATGGAAACGGGTTCTCCATTGGAAAGCACCTGGAGAAAGCCGCGCTCAATTTCCTGGGCCGGTTTTTCGACGTCTCCCCGCACGAGGACATGGGCGTTTTCGATCTCCGCGGCTTCTCGAACGCCCATGGCATAGTTGCGAGTGTTCCCGTCTGCATCGAGGGAATCGAGCTTGCCCTGGGTCAGTGAAATGCGATTTCTCAGCTGAACCATCTGGCGCTGCTCAGGGCGCTCCCCGCCCTTGCGGGCGTTGGTGCGGATGTCGAGCATCTGCTGCTCGGTATCGGCGACGATCTTCTTCATGTTTTCGATCTCTTCAGCGGAGTAGCTTGGCCCGAGTTGGGCGCCACCGTTACGGGGTAGGACCATAAGTTCAGCAGGACGATGGTTCTGCAGGCCGGGAATGGTGCCGTAGAGCGTTTCAGTGCTCATGAAGATGCCGGCGAGCGCGTAGTAGTCGGTGGTGGGGATCGGATCAAACTTGTGATCGTGGCAGCGGGCGCACGCGGCGGTAACTCCCAACACCGACTTGGTCACAGTGTCGATCTGTTCGTCGACGAGATCCATCATGAAGGTGCGTGGATTGCGATCGTTGAGCCCCTTGTTGCCGACGGCGAGAAATCCGGTGGCAACGAGTTGCTCCTGGTGTTGAGTTTCGCTTTGGTAGGGCAGGAGGTCGCCGGCGACCTGTTCCTTGATGAATTGATTGTAGGGCTTGTCCTGGTTGAACGAGTCGATCACGTAGTCCCGATAGCGCCAGGCATGGGGAAAGGTGAAATTCGGTTCGCCGGAAGATTCCGCGTAGCGCGCCACATCGAGCCAGTGTCGCCCCCAGCGTTCACCGAATTGAGGACGGGCGAGCAGCTGGTCGACCTTGGTGGCGATGGCGGCTTCGGGATTCTGTTGGTAGGCGGCGTGGAAAACACGGGCTTCCCCGGGGGTGGGTGGCAGTCCGACGAGGTCGAAGTTAAGACGTCTCAGCAGGGTGAGAGAATCGGCAGCTGAGTTCGGGATGAGCTTCGCTTCTTTCAGCTGAGACTCGACAAAGCTGTCGATATTCTGTCCCTGCGGACGGATAGGTTTCTGGAACGCCCAGTGCTCTCTACCTTCTTCGATATCGACGGCCGATTCGACGTAGTGCTTTTCGCGCATGCGAGGATCAGGAGCGCCCATTTCGAGCCACTCCTCGAACTTGTCGATGACGTCCTGCGGCATCTTCTGCTTAGGCGGCATTTCGTAGTCTTCGTAGTCCCAGGTAATGGCGAGCATGAAGAGGCTGTCACTGAGATCATCAAGCCCGAGTGTATCGCCGCTGTCGCCGCCCTGGCGGATGCCTTCGTAGGTGTCGAGGAGAAGACCACCGCGGGTTTTACCCGCTTCTTCGGAGTGGCACTCATAGCAGTAGTCTGCCAGCGCCGGGCGAATGTGTTCCTCGAAGAATTCGAGTTGTTCCTGGGGGAGATTTTCCTGTGCCAGGAGGGGCAGCGCAGGAGTGATCAGGGAAAGCAGGAGGAGTGTTCGCAATGACATCGTGGCGATGGTTTGGGTTCGATTCGCTCTGTTGAATCGAACACCACGCGGCCATCGGGGTTTCATTGAATTGTCAGTTTTCTCGCTCCTGCAAGTCCCGGGGAAGAGAATGTTAACCGTGTTCTCGAGAAGAAGTATGGCCCTCGAGATCGGGATGGATTGCAGCGAGACGACGCCACCGTGGTTATCGAGAAAGCCCAATGCGAAACTCGCCAGGGCCCGGAAAGAGTGACAAAAAGAGGAGGCATCGGATCCCCAGCAAATATACAAACGCCGCTCACCCCTTCCGGCGAGGCCGGGGGCGAGCGGCGTCCTAGGTTGTTGCGGTGGCAAATTTACTGCGTCATCGCAGGGCGTTCCCAGTCCTGTGAAACATGGCCCTCCGGCTTGGCGGGCTTGTTGACTTCGATCAGCTCGGCATCGGGCTCATAGAGCGGCCAGTCGTCGGTCCGGAAGGGTGACGCGGGAAGGCCTTCCTTGTTGTAGATGAGGTTGCGCTGTGATGGGTTCATGGCCCAGGCGTAGCGAACCGCGACGGGCTTTTCAACTTCGGGAGAGGAAACCACGATGGTGTCTCCCTCGATTCGCGCGTTGGCCCAGTGCCAGACCTGATCCTCACCGGCGATGGCAAAGCTGTCGATAGGCCCTTCCTTCGCGGTCATGAGTCCGCTGCCAACGGAGTCGAAGCTCAGGACGAGGCTCTGCTCGTGAACGGTGTGCCCGGTGTATTGAGGACCGTCGCCGACCATGTCCATGCCGTAGGTGTGGGCAAGGGCGTGATAGGCGTGGCGAATGCCGATCGGTTTCTTGTTCTTGGGATGGAGATCAATGGGGTTGCCTGTGTCGATGGTAACCGCCATGCCGGTATTGGGAATGTCCTGAGTCGCGAGGCGCATCGCCTCCCGGCTGACGGCCCAGGACGCTTCGATGCCTTCGACCGGTTCGGTTTGCTCAGGATTCCAACTGGGCAGTTGGGTGAACTGAAAAGGAAAGGTGTCAGAAACCGCGCCATTGGAGAGTTCGTGCCAGGATTTCCGGTAGTAACCGATCAGGGTGGCGAGTTGGTTGCGGTAGTGCTCCGCCTGCGGGGCGTTCTTGGCGTTGCGTTCCCCCTGATACCAGATCATGCCGCGAATGCCGTAGGGGCGAACGGGGTAGATCATCGCGTTGAACTGGTGGCCGGGATACTGGTGACCCAGGGTGGCCGGCTTGGTGATGATAGGAGGTGACAGTTGCCTGACACTGTTCTTCATTGTCTCACCGGAATCGATCAGTGCGTTGTAGGCAGCGAGTTCCTCTTCAAATGTGGCGAGACCTTTTGCTTCGGTGTCGCCGCGGGCAATCATGCGTTCGGCGTTTTCTTTGTAGCCTTCCTTGTGAGCGACAGCCCTTGGATCGTCCTTCTGAATTTCCCAAGGCATCCAGCCTTCGATGGGGGTGCCGGCAAAGGCCTGCTGAATGATGCCGATGGGCACGCCGAGTTCTTCATGCAGTTTCTTGCCGAAGTAGTAGGAGACGGCTGAGGTTTCGAGAGCGGACTCGGGCGTGCAGGTTTTCCAGGTGCTGAGGCGGTCGCGTGACTGCTCAAGCGGTTCGTGCCAGTGTTCTCGGCTGGATTTGAAGATGCGGAAGTCAGGCAGATCGACATTCGCTTCGCCTTCGGCTTCGAAGCTGTTGCCGACGGACCAGCCCATGTTGGACTGGCCGGCGCAGAGCCAGACTTCACCGATCGCGACGTCGTTAAGTTCGATGGTGTTGTTTCCCTGGATCGTGAGACTGTGCCCCGTTCCATGCTCCGGAGTTTCGAGATAGACGCGCCACTGGCCTTTGTCGTTGGTGGTGGTGTTTTCTTCAGCACCCCAACTGGCAGTGACGGTGACTTTTTCGCCCGGTTCAGCCCAGCCCCAGATCGTATTGCTGATCTGTTGCTGGAGGACCATGTGGTTGGAGAAGAAGTTGGGAAGTCGGACGTCGGCGGAAGCGACAGAGGTGAGTGCTAGGGTGGCAGCGAGGATGAGTGGGAGTTTCATGAGTTGTGGGTTGGAGAGTCAGGATTCAGGCTCGGCGTCGACGATGACACGGATTTGGTCGTGACTCCTCGGGATGGCCTGCATCACGAGCCAGTTGATGCTGAGGGTGTGACGGTCTTCGCTCAGGGTGATGGTGTCGCCGTGCTCGAGGCCGCGGCGGCCGTGATCGGGATAGTTAAAACGCGGCTTGCCGAGGTCGTAGTCGGTGGCCTTGAGTTGCTCCGGTTTGGTGATGATTCCGAGAATGGGGCGATCAAAGGTGACGTGGCCTTCGAAAGCGATCTGTTCGGAGTTGGGAATGCCTTCAACGTGGGGTGGGTTGTATTGGATGAGGTAGGTGTTGACCTTCCTGTCCCTCTTCAGAAAGAGGCGCTTGGAGGCGTTGAGGTGCTTCTGGTGTGTGTAGGTGCCCGGCTTGACCAGGGTGACTTCGACGACCTTATCGGGTGCGAGATCAAATCGCTCGGGGAACACGATGATGTTCTCCTCGTCGACCACGAGGGTAGGATCTTTGACCAGCTGAGCGTTGATGAAGCGGATACGACCGCCCGTGTTCATGACGCCGAATAGTTCTTTCCATCCGGGTTTGAAGTCGCGCGGTTCGAGCCGCTTCAGGGTGAGCGGATCAGCTTTGTCGCGCATCGAGAGTGAACGGCCTTCGTGAATGATCTTCTCTTCGCGGCTGGCGACGGACTTCACTTCGACTTCGCCTTCGAAAACGTCGACATCGGTTTCACCATCTTTGCCGACCGATACGCCAAAGGTGGTGCCGAGGTCGGTGACCTCGACTTTCTCGGTGTGAACTTGGAAGCCGATGCCTTCGGGTGGTACGTGCGCGGTGAGCGAACCGGAATGGAGGCGGGTTTCGCCGGGGCCAATCAATTCATACTTAGCCGGCCCCTCCAGGGTGACGCGAACGCCTTTGGCAAAATCGAGGCGGGCGACACCGGACTCGAGACGGAGAATACCGCGACCGATTCGTTGACCGTTTTCATATTGGCCATCGGCCCAGTCCGCATCGATGGCGTGGGCGAGCGTGGCGAGGCCGGAGATCGGGGGGATCACATTGAGCGAACCAATACCGATCAGGATCGCGACGGCAGCGGCTGCGGCGGCTGCAGCGATGGCAACGCGTCGAGTGGGAAACAAAATGACGTTCGACTTGGGTCTCAGCTCGGCGAGCACCGCTTCGCTGAAGTCGGGGCTGTCCTGGCCGAGTTCGATACTCTCCGTGACATCTTGGTCGATCCGGTTGGATTGATGAATCGCATAGCCATGGATGAGGTTGGAGACGCGGAGGTCCTCGATAAAACGCCGCTTCCACTCCGCTTCAGCGGCAAAGGCGTCGAGCAGCTCCTTCGCCTCACTCTCGCTGAGAGAGCGGTCGATAAAAGCTTCGAGCAGCAGTTGGAAACGTTCGTCGTTCATAGTCGGAGGTCACAGGGAGACCGGCTTCATGGTAGTAGGGGAACTGGCAGGGTTTGTCACAGCGTAGTCATCAGGAAGAGGCGAGCTGATTCTCGAGGCATTTGCGCAGGGCCTGACGGGCCCGGCTCAGGGTGGAGGTGACCCAGGTGACGGTGCGGTCCTTGGACACGGCAATATCCTTGCAGCTCTGTTTTTCAAAGTAGCGAAGCTGAATCACACTGGAGGCTTCGGTTTGCAGCTTGTCGAGGCAAGCTTTGAGAGCGGCGACATCTTCGCCTTCTTCATCCAGTTCGATTCCGTCGCAGAGGGCGTCCCCGATTTCGACCTCGAGGGCCGATTGGTAGTTGTCCTTGTTGCGAGCCTCCCGACGCTTCTTCTCGAGTTCTGTCAGGATCATGTACTTGGCCGTGACACACAGCCAGACGCCGAATTCTTGGTCGGGACGAAATTCTTCGAGCTTCTGGTAGGCCCGAATGAAGGTGAGCTGGACGACTTCCTCAGCCTGGGCCCAGTCTCCGAGGCGTTTCAGAGTATAGCCAAGCAGCATGCCTTGGTACTCACGGACGACTTCTCCGTAGGCGTCGAGATCACCGTCGAGGATTTGTTGTTTGAGTTCGGGGGTCATAGTGAGGAGGGCGTCAAAGTTTCAGGATAAGCCACCGTGGGGCGGAGGCGAGATCATTCGCTGACCTGCCACTTATCCGTTTTGACGGGATTGGAAGCGCGGCGACCGGGGATGCCGTGTTTCTCCCACATGGAAAGGTAGGTTTCGGTCATCTTCTCAACGGACTTCGTCTTCCGATAGACATCGAAGGGCTCGAGCATCGGATCTTCGCTGCGATTGAGGTGACGTCGAAGGCGCCCACGGAAATAGTCGATCTGTTCGGCATACGCCGGGTCATTGATGAGGTTGTTGAGGCAGTGAGGATCGGTGCGGAGGTCAAAGAACTCTTCGGGCACTCGAGTGAGCAGGTAGTCGGAGCGCTCTTTCCACTCGGGGATTTCTTTGCCGAGTTGGAACATGGTCTTGAAGATAGAACCACCGAGTGAGCTGGTGCTGTAGACCGGCAGGCCGTTGTGCCAGGGATTGAAAAGGTAAAGATACTCTGTGGTCTGGGCGGCCCGCATCTGGTAGCTAGGCTGGCCGATCTTCATGTAGTACTGGGTGAAGATCTGGTGTCGACCGCCCTCTTTCTCGCCCTGAAAGAGACCGGTCAGGGTTCTTCCATCCATGCCTCCAGGGTTTTCGATGCCCGCGGCCTCAAGAATGGTCGGCAATATATCCATGGTCGAAACGATGTGCTCCTTGTCGACCTGACCGGGTTCAATGTGCCCGTCCCAACGCACGATGAAGGGCGTGCGCGTGCTCTGGGTGTAGAGATTGGATTTGGCAGAAGGAACGGCCATACCGTGATCGGACAGCAGGATGATCATGGTGTTCTCCTCGAGGCCGCGTCGCTCGAGTTCAGCGGTGGTCGCTTTCACGACATCGTCGAAACGACGCACCGACGAGAAGTAGCAGGCTTGTTCGTAGCGAACGTCGGGATGATCCGGAATGGTGGGGTGAATCGGGATTTCATCGGGAGTAAAAATGCGGCTCGGTTCGTCGGAAGAGCCATTAGTTTCCTTATCGATCTTGTAGTAGGGGCGATGAGGATCGTGGGAGTTGACGATGAGGTAGAAGGGCTGTTCGCCTTCGATCGCTTGATCGAGAAACTTGCCGGTCTCTTCAGCAAAGGCACCGGTCTCGCGTCCCATCTCGATGGCGGTGTCCCACGGGGTGTCCTCGTAAGGGGTGCTGTGTTTCACCTTGCCGAGAATGCCAACGCGGTAGCCGTTGTCATGAAGGAGTTGCTGGACGGTGGGGACGTCAGGAAAGCGCAGGTAGAAAAAACCCTCCCCGCCGCTGTGATGACCACGGCGCCCGGTGCTGATCGCAGACCGGCTCGGGTAGCAGGCGGTGGAGGCCACATGAGCCTGCTCAAAGAGAATGCCGTCGGCGGCAAGCTGGTCGATCGTTGGCGTGGTTTCCGGGAGCGGACAGCCGTAGCAGCCGACCGAATCCCAGTTCATGTCATCGGCGGTGATGATGAGGAAATTAGTTCTGGCTTCCCCCACTGCCAAGAGAGGGATGGCGCAGGAAAGGAACAAAGTGATGACAAGGATTCTCATAGGGTCCGCGAAAAAGTTCTCCGACTTTCCGAAGTAGGGCGGGAGAGGAGTGATGTCACAATCCGTCACGCCGCTGCGTTCCCGTTATTGCGCTATAGTAGCCTGGCCATGGTACAGGAAGATAGCGGAGCAATATGAGTCATTTATTCCGCTTTTTGTTTTTCGCATCGCTGATCCCGCTGGCAGGCGGGGGGCTTCGAGCCGAATCTCCCGTGGCCGTTTTCGAAGTTGGGGAGGGAGGTTACAATATATTCAGGATCCCGGCGATTGTTGGTGCGGCCAATGGTGACCTGTTGGCCTTCTGCGAAGCCCGCCAGGGAGGCGATGCCAGCGAAATTGATCTGGTGCTGAAACGCTCTTCGAACCGCGGAAAGACCTGGGGACCTATAGAAGTGGTGCAGGAAAGTGACGACTATCGGGAGCTCTTTGGTGAGGAGGCTCCCGAGATCACCATCGGCAATCCCGCCCCGGTGGTGGATGAGATGGATCCCGAGAACCCGGGGCGCCTCTGGCTGCCATATACTCTGGAGAACGATCGCGTCTTCGTCGTCTACAGTGACGACTCCGGAAAGACCTGGTCGGAACGGCGCGAGATTACGGCCGACGTGAAGAAAGAATCCTGGGGCTGGTATGCGACAGGGCCAGTTCATTCGATTCAGCTGCAGCATGGCCCTCATCGCGGTCGCCTCGTTATTCCCTGTGATCACCGATTGAGTGAAGACGGTGAGGACAAAGGGCCTAACGGAGCGCACGCCATTCTAAGCGATGATCACGGGAAGACCTGGCGGATCGGATCGCTCGATGAGACCTATGAGGATGGGCTCAACGCCAATGAAACCGCGGTCGTCGAATTGAACGATGGCAGTCTCTATTTCAATACTCGCGATCAGCACGGAGACGCGCCTGGAACACGGGGAGAAGCGTGGAGCAGGGACGGCGGCGAAACGCTCGAGAGCCGCAGTGACGATTGGAAAAGGTTTCGACCCGCCAGCGTAGTGCTCGATCCACCGGTGGTGCAGGCTGCCTTGTTGAGAGCGGGGACCGGGCTGATTCTTTTCTCAGGCCCTGACAGTGATGGTCCGAGTGGGGAAGGGCGCAGTGACCTACGCCTGAGATTCTCGACGGACGAAGCCGAATCCTGGCACGATGGTCCTCTCGTTCATACCGGGCCCGCCGCCTACAGTGATATGGTCATGGTCGATGCTGAGACGGTCGGGGTTCTCTATGAAGCAGGAGAGAATAGGGCCAATGAGAGCATTCGGTTCGCCACCCTTGGAGTTTCCGAGTTTGCGGAGAAAGATCCTGTCGTCTTCGAAGCGGAGGGCGGTTGCCACCATCGAATTCCTATCCTCTTCTCACTGGGTAATCAAGAATTACTGGTGTTCTGTGAGTAGCACTCTTGATTTTCCAAACACCAAAAAAACGGCTTCGTTCTGCCACGTGCCTCAGATGACGGCGGCGAGACTTGTCAATTTTATCGATTGGCTGATGACCCGGTTCTCTTCATGGCACGGGAAGCGTGATCCGGAAAGAAGGGGGCTGGTTTGTGCGTTGCCAAGCGGCTCGCGACCATCGAATGGGGTTGTATTCCTTTGTGGTGATGATAGTGATTGCTTGCGATTGATTGTAAATCACTGGCATTTGGCCCTGCCATTCATTCCATAGAGACGGATCTTCGATCGGCAATTTTATCAGGTGGGCCACGTTGATTCGACTGGTTTTGCCCGCATCGAAAATTGTAATCCGGATCGAGGAAGGATGTAGATCGTATCCGGAGACTTCCATTTCGGTGGTGGGTTCGTCATGGCGAACTACGACCCACTCGATGGCGTCGTCGTTCTGGCCGACGACGCTCCTGACATAGTCGGCCGCGTTTTGATGACTTGCGTTTCACCTGTCAGGCGGAGCAGTTCCGGTCGTTCACTGCTACCTGCGACATGGCGGATTTGGTGGCTCACGACTTGAATGGCGGGTGCATCGGGTGCATCGGGTGCATCGGGTGCATCGGGTGCATCGGGTGCATTGTCTATGTTACACTCATTGGCGAAGAGGTTGTCAGCTAAGACAAAAATTGAGAAACCGGGGCGGTTTATGGGAGGCGGGCGAAGCCGGGTCAAGCGGAGAGCGACTCGATGAGGGGCAAGGCGCGACCCATCATTTCACCCGAGATGTCTTTGTGCGTCACAAGCCGCATTCGGGTGGGCCCCATGGACACGGCAAGAATTCCTGAGTCTTCAAGCTGGCGGAGAGCCTGGTCGAGAACGGCAGGTGATTCGCATTCGAACATCACGATGTTGGTGCAGGTGGGCAGGGCCCGGCCCGGCAGCGATGAAGAGGCGAGCGCTTCTTGCAGACGCCTCGCGTGCGCGTGATCAACAGTAAGGCGTTCCACATTGTGTTGCAGCGCAAAGAGGCCGGCCGCGGCGAGGTAACCGGCTTGCCTCATGCCGCCCCCGAAAGCTTTGCGCATGCGGTTGGCTTCGTGGATGAATGAGGCGTTCCCCAGTAGAAGAGAACCCACCGGGGCACCCAACCCTTTGGAGAGGCAGATAGAAATGCTGTCGAAAGCCTGGCCGAAATCGCGAGGGGTCTGGTCGGTTTCAGCGAGCGCATTGAAGAGCCGGGCTCCATCGAGATGGAGTTTCAAATCATGCGGGTCGCACAGGTCGCGGATGCGCTGGATTTCCGCGAAGTCCCACACCGTGCCGCCACCTTTGTTGCTCGTATTTTCAATCGAAACCAGTCGAGTTCTCGGGTAGTGCTGATCGTCGGGATTGATGACCGCTTTCACCTGCCCGGCAGTGAACCGGCCGCCATCGCCTTCGAGGAGGCGACAGGAGACGCCGGAGTGCAGGGCCGCCCCACCGCCCTCATACACATAGACGTGGGCGGTGGCATCGCAGATCATCTGATCGCCCGGGCGGGTATGCGACTTGATGGCGATCTGGTTGCTCATGGTGCCCGAGGGACAGAAGAGGGCTCCCTCAAGTCCGAAAAGCTCGGCGGCAAAGCGCTCAAGTTCGATCACGGTAGGGTCATCCCCGAAGACGGCGTCGCCCACCTCGGCGGACTGCATGGCTTCTAGCATGGCAGGGCAGGGACGGGTCACGGTGTCACTGCGGAGATCAATCTGCATCGGAATAGGTGAATAAAAAATACACGAATGGGCGCGAATGAAACACGAATGAGTCGAGCCCGATGATCGGTGCTGATCACTGAATTATCGATGCCGATCTACGTTGACTATTTTCAACACGGATCGAAATCGATTGAACGGATTCACCAGGAATGTAGCGGAAGACGCCAACCTTCCCTCCTCCGAAGACCGAACCGGCTTATCCAAAGGAATAAGGAGCGCGATATTCACGAGTGAGCCAGGCCGGATCACCAGTACCGTCAGCGAACTCGTTAGTCTCTGGATTCCACTTCACGTTGGCATTGAAGTAGTAGCCGATGTTCATGAGGTGACAGCAGATCGCGGAACCACCGCCAACGACTTCGTCGGTGATCGGCTTGGTGCGATTGGCGACGGCCTGGAGGAAATCCGGAACATGGCCGGGGCTCTTGTAGAGTTTCACCTCCGCGTTCTCAAGGAACTCGCGCTCGGCGAGGGTGTACTGGGAAGTCACCGATCTGTCTTCACTGCTGAGCGCTTTGTACTTCATCTCGCCATCGATGGTGAGAGCGAACTTACCGCGGGATACCTGGACGATGCCCTTGGACCCGTGAAACTCGACTCCGATTCCGCCTCCGTGGGTCACAGTGATGCCGTTGGCATACTTAAGAGTGCAGCCGCGCTTCGCGTTGGGATCTTCCGGGGGAATGACTTCGACCGGACCGGAGCCGTCCATGCCGAGTCCCCACTGGGCGATGTCGAGGTGGTGGGCACCCCAGTCGGTGACCATGCCGCCGCCGTACTCGCGATAGTTTCTCCAACGGGGGAAATTATTGTGAATGCCTCTCGGGCTGAGAATGGAGTTGTAGGGGCGTTCCGGAGCGGGTCCGAGCCAGCGTTCCCAGTCGAGTCCGGGCTCCATTTCCTCTTCCGGCAGGTCGCAGGTAACACCCGGGTCGCCAAAGCTGCATTCGACGCGCTCGATCTCTCCGATGACGCCGTTGCGAACCAGCTCGCAGGCGACTCGGAATTCCTTGGAGGAACGCTGCATCGATCCGGTCTGGAGAACCCGACCGTTTTTCTCCACTTCGTCGATCACGGTGACGGCTTCGAAGATGTTGTGAGTCAGCGGTTTTTCGCAGTAGACGTCCTTGCCGGAGCGCAGGGCTGCCACCGTCGGGATAGCATGCCAGTGGTCCGGAGTCGCGATGCAGACCGCGTCGATATCATCGCGGGCAATGATGTCTTCGTATTTCGTGGTGGCGATGCATTCGATATCGAGGCCTTTCTTGGCATTCTGTTCATCAACACCTGCCTTGGCATCTTTGAGGCGGGTTTCGTCGACATCGCAAACGGACACGACGTGAGTGCCGTGGCTCATGAAATTTCGAAGGAGTCCGCGGTTTTGTTTTCCCATGCCAATGAACCCCATGCGGAGGGGCTTGGGGGCAGCATCTTGAGCAGAAAGGCCGTGGGGGAGAATGAGCGGAGCGGCAGCTGCGCCGGCGGAGGTCTTGAGGAAAGTTCGCCGAGATTGGTTCATGGTTTAGTCTAGAAATAGCTGGTCCGGAAAG
>JABSSQ010000480.1 GCA_013213905.1 Verrucomicrobiales bacterium
CTCCGCCGCCAGGTCAAGCACTTCGACGGTTTTCAGCCAGGTGTTGGAATTCCCCTTGCCTTTCATCTGCCACCCTCCAACGACGTAGATTTTATCGCCGACGATGAGCGAATCGTGGCTCGAACGGGCAACAGGGAGATCCACAAGCGGTGACCATTCCCCCGTTTCGGGGTCAAAGCGCCGGACATAGGGAACGGAGACCAGATCCTGATCCTCATCTTTCTTATTTTTAGGCTGCATTCCCCCCACCCTGATTACTCCACTGGCGTGGGTCCACAGCGTCGGTCCGAGAGCTGGCTCGTCCGATGCGAGCTCTTCCCACTCAGCGCCGTCCTCGAGCTTGAGGCGATAGAGCGGCTTATTCACCTGATCCCAGCTGTAACTGTGAGCTCTGCCCAACTGGCCCCCGTAAACGTAGATCGCTCCTTCGTGAAAGGTGGCCCCGAAACTGGTAATGGCCACCGGCAGATCGGGTAGTTCTGTAAGGTCATCTGCTCCCGAGTGGGCAGGAGTTGAGCAAATCAGGAAGGCCGCAAGAAAGAGAAAAAGACATGAAACTCGCATTCTCAGAATCTGGGACGAAGTGCTGCAAATTTCCACCTGGTTTCAGGACAAAGGATCGCGCATTCCGGCGGGGTGACTTCGGGAAATACCCCGAATACAGCTCTGAATTCCACCTCTCCCCCAAAGCCCGGGCGACTCTCGAGCTTGTGGTTTCTTTCTCAGAACTGGCCTCTGCGCGGGTCATGGTGGCGACGGACTCCAATCAAGTTTTACCCGACAGATAATCGAAAGGCCAAGCCGTGATCGAGCAGTCTCACCGATTGATTGCAGATGGGCAACGGGTATGGCCCGGACGCATGCCATCATTGTGTCACTCGCAAACTTCGCGCAGCGATGCCACCCTGTCGTCAAAATGACCAAACCCTGTTTGCTGATTACCCTCTGGCTTCCCCTCTTTGCCTGCACCACGCTCGCAGCGGAAAAGCCGAACGTTCTCTTTCTCGCGGTAGATGACCTCCGACCAGAACTAACGGCATACGGAGCCGAGAAAATGGTGACGCCCAATTTCGACCGGCTTGCTCAACGAGGCGTTCGGTTTGACCGGGCCTATTGCATGGTTCCCACATGCGGTGCTTCAAGAGCGTCCCTCATGACCGGTCTCAGACCCGCCCGCGACCGTTTCGTGACTTTTGACTGCCGCGCTGATGAAGATGCCCCGGGAATTGTGCCTCTGAATGCTCACTTCAAAAACAACGGCTACACCAGCCTCTCACTCGGAAAGGTGTTCCACTCTCCTGCCGACAATGCGAGTGGTTGGAGCGAGCCGCCCGTCATGCCATCCGGTCCTAAATACTTCTCCGAAGAAGCCCTCGCAAAGAGCGTCGAAGATAAGAGAGGCAGGAAGCGCGGACCGTCATGGGAAAACGGTGGCGACGTCCCGGACAACATCTACATCGACGGAAAGATCGCAGACGAGGCGATCAGGACCCTCGAGAGACTGGCAAGCAAACCGAACCAGCCTTTTTTCTTCGCCGTTGGATTCACCAAACCTCACCTGCCCTTCGTTGCTCCGGGACGCTACTTCGAAAATTATCCCGAGTCGGAGATCACGATGCCCGACAACTACTTTCCTCCGGAAAATGCTCCCGAGAGCGCACTCCACAACTACGGAGAATTGCGCAGCTACTCCGATATTCCCGCCCGGGGCTCTCTACCGGAGGACAAAGCGCTGGAACTGATCCGGGCCTATTATGCCGCTACCAGTTACACCGATGCAAACATCGGACGCATTCTTCGTGCCTTTGACAACCTTGGCCTTTCCGAGAACACGATCATTGTCCTCTGGGGCGACCACGGATGGAATCTTGGCGAACACACCCTGTGGTGCAAACACAGCTGCTTCGAAACCTCGCTTCGGGCACCGTTGATTTTCGCGACGCCCGATTCGATGAAACTCTCTTCCGGAGAGTCTACGACCTCCCTGACCGAGTTTATCGACATCTACCCCACTCTTTGCGAACTAGCCGGACTTGAACTCCCCGACCATCTCGAGGGCGATTCACTCCTTCCCGTTTTACGGGCACCTGCCACAGCCGCGAAGGCGCACGCCATCAGCCGTTTTAAAAACGGCGACACCATCCGAACTGAGCGCTTCCGCTACTCCCTTTACACCGACAAAGACGGGGCCACGACCGGGCACATGCTTTACGATCACGAGACAGATCCCGGCGAAAACTTTAA
>JABSSQ010000481.1 GCA_013213905.1 Verrucomicrobiales bacterium
CACGCCCGCGCCAATCTGGCGGAGCACCTGGTTCGCCGGGACAATCCGCTCTTATGGCGCTCCATCGCCAACCGGGTCTGGCAGTGGGTCATTGGAGCCCCGCTCGTGGGTACCCCCAACGACTTCGGACGCGGCGGCATGGAACCCACTCATCCCGAGCTGCTAGACTACCTCGCCACCACCCTGCGCGACGATCCAGAACATTCGGTAAAATCACTGATTCGTCTCATCGCCCTCAGTGATACCTACCGACGCTCCAGTCAAAACGATCGCGACAATATCGAAGCTGACAGCAGCAATCAGTACCTCTGGCGCGCTCACCGCCGCCGCCTCACCGCAGAGGAATTTCGAGACTCTCTGCTCGCCATTAGCGGCAGTCTTGATCGAACCATGGGCGGCCCCTCCTTCCAGGATTTCGTGATCGAGAAGCCCCAGCATTCACCTCACTATCAATACCATCTACACGATCCAGCAGATCCAAAATCACATCGCCGTTCGGTCTACCGCTTCGTGGTACGATCTCAACCACAACCCATGCTGACGACACTCGACTGTGCCGATCCCTCTATGAGCGTTCCGGAACGCGACGAATCCACCACCGCGCTCCAGGCCCTAACGCAGTGGAACAATCGCTTTGTCGAAGAGATGTCAGGTCGAACGGGCGAACAACTAGCCGCTCATGCCTCCCTGCCTGTTCCAGAACAGGCCACTCGAGCGACCCGCCTCGTCCTGGGACGCCCCCCCTCTCCGGAGGAACTCAACCCGCTTTCGAACTATCTCGAGAACCACGGAGAAGCGAATTTTGCCCGGCTGCTTTTCAATTTAAATGCCTTCCTCTATGTCGATTAAACCGCCCAACAGCCGCCGCCAGTTTCTCGGCACCATTTCGGGCTCGTTTGCAGGATTAGCACTCAATGACCTGCTCGCTCGCGAGCAGGCTCCCAACCCGAGTCCACACTTCCCTCCGCAAGCGAAGCGGGTCGTGCAATTATTCATGGCTGGAGCGGCGAGCCATGTCGACACCTTCGACTACAAACCGCTGCTCAAGAAGAAGGACGGGGAAGCCTGGGATCCCGGAGAGAAGGTGGAGCTCTTTCAAAGCCAACCCGGCGCGACCTTTGCCAGCCCATGGGAATTCCGTCCCTACGGTCAATCTGGGAAAATGTTGAGCGATATTGTCGCTCCGCTAGGTGATGTGGTCGACGACATTGCCTTCATTCACAACGTCGAGGGCAAAACCGGCGTGCACAGCCAGGGCACTCTCTTGCAGACGACTGGCTTCAACTTCCCCGGCTTTCCCAGTGCCGGCTCCTGGGTATCGTATGCGCTAGGCAGCGAAACTGAAAATCTGCCGGGTTTCGTGGTTCTCCCGGACCACCGGGGCTTCGCCTCCAACGGCTCGAAGAACTGGGCTTCTGCCTTTCTCCCTGCCAGTCACCAGGGCACCGTGATCCGCCCAGGTTCGGATGCACCTATCGCCGACCTCTTCCCGCCCAAGAGCGATTTCATCACATCCGGGACCGACCGGGCCGGCCTCGACGCGCTTTCACAACTCAACACACTCCACGCCGACGCACGTCCCGGCGACGACCGGCTCAGCGCTCGGGTTCGCAGCTACGAGTTGGCCGCCGCGATGCAGCTCAGTGCGACCGACGCGCTCGATGTCTCCAGCGAACCGCAATACATCAAAGACATGTATGGACTCGCCCCCGAAGGCCCCGGGGTAAACGACACGGGAGCCATCAACGAGAAAGCCGAAAGTGAATTCTTCGGCCGGAAATGCCTGGTCGCCCGCCGACTCCTCGAGCGAGGAGTTCGCTTTATCCAGGTCTGGAGCGGCAACGACAACGGCTTCCCCCGCCGCAATTGGGACAGCCACGGCGACGTGAAACGGGACCACGGGCCACTCGCCCTCGGCATGTCCCGAGGCGCCGCAGCTCTGATCAAGGATCTGAAACAACGCGGCCTGCTCGAAGACACCATCATCCTGTGGACAACTGAGTTTGGCCGCATGCCCTGCTCTCAAGGGAGCAAAGGCAGGGATCACAATCCTTTCGTCTTCACCAACTGGCTCTGCGGCGGCGGCATTAAAGGCGGCACCTATGGCGAATCCGACGAGTGGGGCTTCAAGCCCGCCGACCGCGTTCATCCGACCCACGTCTACGACATTCACGCGACCCTCCTGCATCAACTCGGCATCCACCACGAAAAACTCACCGTGCGCAACAACGGCATCGATCGCCGGCTCACGGATGTGCATGGACATGTGCTGAAGGATTTACTCTCCTAAGTTTGCGTGCCCTCCCCGCAGAAAGGCAGGCAGAATCCACCTCCGACGGTGATATCACCATAGTCCCCGATCCAGCCATGATATCCACGCCCTTTTTTGACACCATCACGAAAGTAGTAGCTGCCCCTCTCCTCGCCAGCTCTCTAACTATTGGAGCAGCGCTCTTCTCACCCGTCGCTTTCGCTGAGAACCAACCCAACGTGATCATCATCTACTCTGACGATCACGGCTACACCGACCTCGGCATTCACGGCATTGACCCACAGGTGGACACGCCGCACATGGATGCGCTCGCCGGAGGCGGCGCCCTGATGAAGGCCGGCTACAGCTCTGCGCCCCAGTGCCGCCCCTCGCGCTGCGGTTTGTTGGCCGGGCGCATTCAGAATGAGTTTGGCTTTTCAGACAATCACGCGGACGCAGGTGCCGGAGAAGGTGCCCTTCCCCGGGTATACCCCCCCGGAACCGACATGGCGGGAGAACCTCTCCTGACCATCGCAGATCGCATGAAGGAACTTGGCTACGTGACCGGCTTTTCCGGCAAGTGGCATTGCGGACTGAATGATGATCCCGAGCAGCAAACCGATCCACGCAGCCGCGGCTTCGACGAATACTGGGTTGCCACCATGACCAAAGGTGCCGCCAACTTTGATCTCGAGGGCAACTTAATCCCTCATCAGAAGGTCTCTCATGACGGCGAAAACCGGGTCATCGTCCAGGGCAAATACGCAGAAGCCTTTGTGAAGCGGAACAAGGACAAGCCCTTCTTTCTCTACTTTCCGATCTATGGACCTCATGTCCC
>JABSSQ010000482.1 GCA_013213905.1 Verrucomicrobiales bacterium
AGTCTCTTCAGAATCTCTCACCCAGACGGGAGTCTCGTGAATCAATTTTCCTCTGCTCTCAAACCGACCCTCTGTCATTGAAACTATCTTCTCATCTCGACCGCCTTACGCAATCCCCGTCTCGGCGAGACGGGGCTACCTTCTTTCTCTTCGCGCGGCAGCGCGTCCCATTTCAATCTTCAGCTTTCGCCATTTCACACTTTCGCGCCGCAACGCGGCGCACGACGCCTCTACACGAAAAAGGCATCGACCCCAACCCGGCCGATGCCTTCTCGCAGGTGAACTGATATTCAGAGCACCCTAGAATTTGATGACCATGTCGATCGTGAATCGATTCGAGAGAATCGACAGAGCCCATCCCGCGGTTACAGATTGCGATTTGCGTGTCATTACGGACACGGTGACTGCGACGGAGCCGTTTCGCTATGCGGATATTGTGGTTTAATAATCAGAATATGCGCAACACCCCGCCTTGAAGTCCGCTCGGATTCAGTTATTCCTGATCAAGCCCCACTGAAGGCCCTGCATTTCAGCTTCTCAGTTTTCGCCATTTCATGATTTCCATCGAAGACCGCCTTTCCCTCTCCAGCTGCTGGTTATCCCACCGGCATGAGGACGGCTACGCCATGATCCAGGAAATCCGGGAGCTGGGCTTCAAGCAGACTGAGCTCAGCCACGGCATCCGCATGTCGCTGGTCCCGGGCATCGTCAAAGCGGTCGACGAAGGACTCATCAAGATTTCGTCCACGCACAACTTCTGCCCCCTGCCTCCCTCCGTCAGCCACGCGGCGCCCAATCTCTTCCAGCCGTCTGCCAGGGACAAAAAGGAGCTGGCCATGTGGCAGCGCTATTCGCGCAAGACGATCGAATTTGCGGTTCGTGTTGGCGCCCCCAAGATCGTGATGCACTCCGGCTCCATGCAGTTTCTTTTTGGATCACCTGAGGCAACTCTCGACCGGGACATCGAAGAACAGGATCCCAAGGAACACTTCAAGGCCTTCAAGAAGCTGCGCCGAAAGGCGGATTCCGAGATTCACCGCGTTGTCGACGCCTACAAGAGCCTCATTCCCCTCGCCGAGGAAAAGGGTCTGCTACTCGGAGCTGAGAATCGCGAGGGCATCCTGGAACTTCCGCTCGACGGCTCCTGGGTCGAATTCCTGAACCATTTTGAAAAGGACGGGCCCGTTCGCTACTGGCACGACACCGGCCACGCCGAAATTAAGCGCCGCCAGGGATTGCTCAAACCGCGGGAACATTTCGAAGCCGTCGCCGATCAGCTCATCGGCTTCCACCTGCACGACGTCAGCGATGCCGGCAAGGATCACCAGGTTCCCGGCTCCGGTACGGTGGATTTTGGACTCATCCGCGAATTCCTCCGCCCCGAGCACACCCTCATCGCCGAGCTCAGCCCGAGATTGAAGACCGAAGAGGTCAAGCAGTCCCGCGAGTTCCTCCTCGAAGCGCTGGCATAGTTCTTGGTTCTTGGTTCTTGGTTCTTGGTTCTTGGTTCTGCCTTCTCAGCATTTCAGCATTTCAGCATTTCAGCATTTCAGCATTTCAGTGATTGACGCTTTCCATAATTTCTATACGCTGAATTATTTAAGACTGCTTAACTAATTTCCTCGGCCTACGTGATCGCAATTTCGACCAAATCACGCTATGAATTTAGCCATGCGGATGAGCTCTGCTCCCTGCATACCTGTGCCCAAATTCCTCCTGCTGAAAGATCGCCAGATCCGCTAGCTGTAGACCGTTGCACTAGTTTCTCCGGAGCCTGTCTCCGGGCTTTTGCCCAACCATAAATTGGGTCCTCACATCACCATTCGACAACCAACGGTCTTCGAGCTTTCAAAAGCTACCGAAATGACCAGGGGCGGCAGCGTGGGTGAAAATGGTGAAAAGATGAAATTTTTCAATGCGACTAGCTGACAAACTTTGGGAGCAGACTAAAGCATTGGCGCCCCCTTCTTCCCGTCTCGGCGAGACGTGACTACCTCAACAATCTCGCGCGACAGCGCGGGTAGCGACCTCCGGCCCGGAGGTCGGAGTTGGATACCCAAAAGCACTAAAATCAAAAAAGCTGAAACCTTCCAATGCGGTTCAGCGATGAGTTGCGAGATCGGACCAAGCAATATGCTTCGGCGGTGGTTCGTTATTACACTGGCCTGCCTCGAGAAAGACGCGAAGTCGAAGTTCTTGGTCACCAATGGTTGCGCTCCGGAACTTCGGTTGCCGCCAATGCCAGAGAAGCTTCCCGCGCCCGATCCGACGCCGAATTCATCGCCAAAATCGGCATTCTCCTCCAGGAAGCCGACGAATCCGCTCTTTGGCTGGAACTCTTAGTAGAATCGTGCCACTTCCCTTCCGAGGCCAATTCAGCCCTCCAACAAGAAACCAACGAACTCATCGCGATCTTCACTACCATTGTGTCCAAGGTAAGGCAGAATCTCCAATAGCATCCCTTTCAGTTTTTCAGCATCTCGCTATTCCCCTTTTTCAGAATTTCCGCTTTCGCCATTTCAAAATTTCAGCATCTCGCTATTTCACCATTTCCAACATGAGAATTCTAATCACCGGCGGCACCGGCTTCCTCGGCTCCCATCTTTGTGAACGCCTCCTCAACGAAGGGCACGAAGTCATCTGCCTCGATAACTTCTTCACCGGCCGCAAAGCGAACATCGCCCACCTGCTTCCCAATCCCTACTTCGAGCTGGTTCGCCACGATGTCATCGACCCCTTCAAGTTTGAGGTCGACCAGATCTACAACCTCGCCTGCCCCGCCTCGCCGCCGCACTACCAGTTCAACCCGATCAAAACGACCAAGACGTCGGTGATGGGAGCCATCAACTGCCTTGGCCTTGCCAAGCGAGTCAAAGCCCGCGTCTTCCAGGCCTCCACCTCCGAGGTCTACGGCGATCCGGAAGTGCACCCTCAACCTGAGTCTTACAAAGGAAGCGTCAATCCCATCGGTATCCGCGCCTGCTACGACGAAGGCAAGCGCTGCGCCGAGACGCTCTTCTTCGACTATCACCGTCAGAACAACGTCGACATCCGCGTGGTCCGCATCTTCAACACCTACGGACCCCGGATGCTGCCTGACGACGGCCGCGTTGTTTCCAACTTCATCGTCCAGGCTCTCAAAGGGGAAGACATCACCATCTACGGCGACGGCACCCAGACCCGCTCCTTCTGCTATGTCGACGATCTCATCGAAGGCTTCGTCCGCCTCATGAACACGGAAGGCGTCACCGGTCCCATCAATATCGGCAACCCCAGCGAATTCACCATGCTCGAACTCGCCGAGCTCGTTCTCAAGCAAGTCGGCGGCAGCTCCAAGCTCACCTTCCACCCGCTCCCTGGCGACGATCCCCTCCAGCGCCAACCCGACATCACCCTGGCCAAGGAAAAGCTAGGCTGGGAGCCCACCGTCTCCCTCGAACAGGGCCTCGAGAAAACCATCGACTACTTCCGGGGCGTCGTTAATAGCTAACGCGCCGCAGCGCGGGTAGCGACCTTTGCCCTCAAAGGTCGGACGCCCAACTCTCAACCTTTCGCTATTCCCCTTTTCAGAATTTCAGAATATCAGAATTTCAGATTTTCTTAATTTCACCTTTCAGAATTTCCAAAATGAACATCTGCTGCATCGGAGCCGGATACGTAGGAGGCCCCACCATGGCCATGATCGCTTCACGTTGCC
>JABSSQ010000483.1 GCA_013213905.1 Verrucomicrobiales bacterium
CGGTCGTCTCGAGCTGGCCGAGTGGCTGACCGATGCGAATCACCCCCTGACGGCCCGCGTGCTGGCGAACCGGATCTGGCTGAAGCTGATGGGTGAAGGGCTGGTGACCTCTCCGGACAATTTCGGAACGACAGGCACGCCGCCGACGCATCCGGATCTGTTGGACTACCTCGCCGGTCAGTTGATTGAATCCGGCTGGTCGACCAAGGCGCTCGTCCGCGAAATCATGATGTCCGAGGTCTATTCCCGCTCCTCCACTCCGCCCTGTGAAACGGTGGCGATGAAGGATCCGGAGAACCACCTTTATTCTCATGCTCACCTGCGATCGCTCGATGCAGAGACGATGCGCGATGCGATGCTGACTTTGTCAGGCTCTCTCGACAAGGAAGCGGGAGGTCCGTCGCTGCCCAGGGATTTCAAGAGTGAGTTCGGCTACGAGTTCACCACGATGAAGCGAAGCATCTATGTGCCGGTCTTTCGCAATGTCGGCTACGAGATGTTCAACGTGTTCGATTTCGCCAATCCGAACTTCACCGTCGGCAAGCGCGCCGAGAGCACCATTCCCACGCAGATGCTTTTCATGACCAACAGCGAGTTCGTTCACGCGAGGGCGGAGGAAGCTGCGAGCCAGCTGCTCCTGCTGCCAGTGTCGAGCCCGCGCGAGCGCATCATCGCCGCGTTTCGCCAGACCCTGGGCCGGGGGCCTTCGGAGAAGGAGCTGGCCATTGCGATGGACTTTGTGAAAGCTTCTGAATCCGGTCCCGACGGGCATGAGGCCTGGGCCGGATTGCAGCGCACGCTTTTTGGCTCAGTTGATTTTCGAACCCTCCGGTAATTTGTGATATCACCAACCCTGTCAGATCATGCACCCAACCCTGTCTGATTCCACCTTTGCTTCGGCTCCGAGTCGACGGGCCCTGCTGAAGAGCGCGGCCTGCGGATTTGGCGGCCTGGCGCTTTCCTCGTTCGCGAGCCAACAACCGGTCATCGTTCCGAGAGCGAAACGGGTCATCTTCCTTTTCATGCAGGGAGGCCCGAGCCAGGTCGACACCTACGACTACAAGCCGGAGCTGGAGAAGGCTCACGAGAAGAAGGTGAACTTCTGGGTGCCGCGCACCCGCCAGGACGAGGAGCGCGAGGTGATGAAGTCGTTCTGGGAGTGGAAGCAATACGGGGAATGCGGACGCTGGTCGACCTCGATCTTCCCGGAAGTGGCCAAGCATGTCGACGACCTCTGTTTCATTCACTCGATGCACACCGAAGGGGTGGCGCACGGTCCGGCGACCCTGTTTCTCCACACCGGGGCGACGAACCTGGTCCGTCCCTCCATGGGCGCGTGGATCAGCTACGGTCTCGGTTCAGAAAATGCGAACCTGCCGGCTTTCGTGACGGTCAATCCTCCGGCGAACAAGGGCGGTCCGCGTAACTGGGGCAATGCCTTCCTCCCGGCATCGAGCCAGGGGACCGTGCTGGGTCAGCCTGGCAACTTCAACGCCAAGCCCGAGATTCGAAACCTGACCAGCCCGCTGGGAATGGACGGGGCCAAGCGGGAACACGATTTCCTGAGCCGCCTCAACGAGGCGCAACGTGGCGGAAGCGAGGACGCGCTCGTCGACGGCATGATTGCTTCTCACGAACTGGCCTGGCGGATGCAGACGCACGCCGCTGACCTGGTCAACGTCGAGAGGGAAAGCCGGGATACCCGGGAGCTCTACGGTATCGGTGACGATGCTACCGATGGCTTTGGGCGACAGTGCCTTGCCGCGCGACAGCTGGCCGAGTCAGGAGTGCGCTTCATCCAGGTGAGTCATTGCGATAACAAAGCCACGCCGGTCTGGGATCAGCACAGCAATATGCCGAAGCACGAGCAGCTGGCCGCGGAAGTGGACCGACCCATTGCCGGACTGCTCACTGATCTGAAGCGTCGCGGACTGCTCGAGGACACGCTCGTCTGGTGGGGCTCTGAGTTCGGGCGGACGCCGTTCACTCAGAACAACCTCGGACGCGACCACAACCCGCGCGGATTTACGACCTGGCTGGCCGGAGGCGGCGTGAAGCCCGGCTTCGCCTACGGCTCAACCGATGAGCTCGGTTTCCAGGCCGTGGAGAACAAGGTTCACATGCACGATCTGCATGCGACCATTCTGCACCTGTTAGGCCTGGATCACGAGAAGCTGACCTACAGCTACGCCGGGCGTGATTTCCGACTCACCGACGTGCACGGACGCGTCGTGACCGAGATCATGGCGTAAGACGCCGAAGGTAAGACGCCGAAGGTAAGACGCCGAAGGTAAGACGCCGAAGGCGTGGAGGGCCGGGTTCCACCCCGGCCGCAATGGTATCGACCTCAGCTTTCGCCGCGGTCGACCTTCTTGACGTGCTCGAGGTAGATGTTTGCCTCCTTCTTGATCACCGGGAGCAGAAAGTAAAGACCGATCAGGTTCGGCGCGACCATGGCGAAGATCATGGCATCAGAAAGGTTGATGACGCTGTTAAGCGAGGCGGACGATCCGACGATAACGAGCAGACAAAAGACGACCTTGTAGATGATCACGGGTATCTTGACCTTGTCCCCGAGGCCACCGAAGAGATAGATGATGCCCTGTTCGCCGTAGTAGGACCAGGAGATCATGGTCGAAAAGGCGAAGAGGACGACGGCCACCGTCAGGATCTTCGGGAACCACGTGATCTTCGAGCCAAAAGCGAGAGAAGTCATGGGGACCCCTTTGCGATCGGCGATCGCGCTGGATTCGACCCAACCGGTGACTTCAGTGGACTCCTTGAAGTCGGCCGAGACGAGACCGATTACCTCGGAGTAGTTCACCACCTCAGGTTCCCCGCCTCCGGTTGCTGGCCGTGCGAAGTCCTTGTCTCCTTTGATGTGAATATACTGCCCGGCATCGAGTTGTTGGACTACTTCGGAGGACCCAGGTTCAGCCACCATCGCAACGCCCGCCTCGTCAGAGACCTCGGCACTGACCTGCCAGGTACCGGTGATGACAATGACGAGAGCCGTCATGGTGCAGACCACCACGGTGTCGACGAACGGCTCCAGCAGGGCCACGAAACCTTCGCTGGCAGGTTTGTCCGTCTTTACCGCAGCGTGAGCGATCGGGGCAGAGCCCAGTCCGGCTTCGTTTGAAAAAGCGGCCCGCTTGATGCCCTGGATCAACACACCAATCAGACCACCGGTGACGGCGCTGGTGCTGAAGGCGGAGGAGAAGATGACTCCGAAGGCGGCACCCACTTCACCGATGTTGGTGAGGATGATGAAAAGAGCGGCAAGCACATAGGCGCCGCACATGAAAGGCACGAGGAAAGCAGTGACGTGCGCGATGCGAACAATGCCGCCAAGAATCACCGCGGCGACGATTCCGGCGAGCGCGCAGCCGAAAATCAGTTTGGAAGTGTCGACGGACATGTCTCCCATGAACTGCCCGTGAAACTGTGAGAAGGCCTGATTGGCCTGGAACATGTTGCCGGCACCGAAGGCGCCTCCGAGAACGAAGATGGCAAAGAGAATGGCGAGGAAGCCGCCAAAGCCGCCCATCCCGATTTCCTTGAACCCGTCCTTCAGGTAATACATCGCGCCACCCCTGACGCTGCCGTCCTTCTGAATGCGGCGATACTTCACGCCAAGCGTACATTCGGCGAATTTGGTGGTCATGCCGCAAAGACCCATGATGATCATCCAGAACGTGGCACCCGGTCCGCCAATGCCGACCGCGACGGCGACCCCGGCGATATTTCCGAGTCCGACGGTGGCCGAAAGGGCGGCGCTTAGTGCCTGGAAGTGAGTGATTTGCCCCGGCGCGTCTTTCGGTGTGTATTTGCCGCGGACGGTTCGAAAGGCGACTCCGAAACCGCGGAGGTTGATGAACTTGAAGTAAACCGTCAGGAAAACGGCGGTCGAACCGAGGATCACGAGGATGATTGGCAGGGTGACCCCCTCCGTGATGGTGGGGCCTCCAAAGACGAAGCCTGCGGCGGCATCGGAGACGCCTTTGAGCGCTCCATCAATCCGGTCGGCAATGCCGGGCGAATCCTCCTGCGAGAAAGCGGCGAGGGGAGAAAGGGTGATAAGTGCGGCGAAGAGACGTAAAAAACAAGACATGGTTCGGTTCGGCATGCTAATGAAGGGCCGGAGTCATTTGCAAACAGATTTTGGACCAGTTGGCTGCAGAAAATAACCGCTTGTGCGGCAAAGGCTCGTGATCGCAAGAAAAAGTAAATTTTTCTAGAAATTCGACCCCATCTCCTTGCAAATGCGTGGCGTATTGCTTAAGGAGATCGCAAATGAACGCCCTCACGAAAGCCATCAGCCAGTTTTGGCAGTCCTCGATCGGAAAAAAGCTCGTCGTAGCCATCACTGGAGCCATTTTGGTTGGGTTCCTCATCGCGCACGTTGGAGGCAACATGCTGATCTTTGCAGGACGCGAGGCGATGAACGATTACGCCTACTTTCTCCACCACTTCCTTCACGGGGCGGGAATCTGGATTTTCCGCGCGATTTTGCTGGGTGCTTTTGTGCTCCACATCGCTGCGACGATTGCCCTGACGAAGCAGAACCGGGCCGCTAAGGCTGAAAGCTACGAGCATGAAGCGACCAACATAGCATCAAAGAGTTCGCGGATCATGATCTGGAGCGGATTGACGGTTCTCGCCTTCGTCGTCTTTCACATTTTTCACTTCACGGTTCGGGTCGATCCTGAACTTGCCGGCATGAAAGAACCATCAGGGCGCCACGATGTGTGGGGAATGGTAATCGTCGGATTCCAGAAGCCGCTCGTTGTCCTTTTCTACTTTGTGGGCATCTCACTCCTTTGCTCGCATCTGTCCCACGGCATTGCCTCAATCTTTCAGACGCTTGGATGGCGGAGCCGAAGCAGTAGCGACGCGATCAACAAGCTGGGCCTCGCAATCTCAATTGTGCTTTGGCTTGGTTTTCTTTCCATTCCGCTGGCTGCGTCAGTCGCAGGCTTCGGAACGGATCAATTGGAAGCGACGGTGACGGACGTTGCTGAAACCGCTCCCGAAAAACACTAAGCCTCGTTTCCCCGGAAAATTTTTAACCGTAATCATTCCTCCCCAATGGCAGCCAACGGATCTTCAAACGGAACACTGAATTCGGCCATCCCCGACGGGCCGATCGCGGAAAAGTGGACGAATCATAAGAACAACTCAAAGCTGATCAATCCAGCGAACAAGCGGAAGTATTCAATCATCGTAGTGGGATCGGGTCTCGCTGGCGGCGCAGCCGCTGCAACATTGAGTGAGTTGGGATACCACGTGAAGTGCTTCTGTTACCAAGATAGCCCGAGAAGGGCGCACTCGATTGCTGCTCAGGGTGGGATCAATGCCGCCAAAAACTATCAGAACGACGGAGACTCCGTGCATCGCCTTTTTTACGACACGGTGAAGGGCGGTGACTTCCGCTCGCGCGAAGCCAACGTGCACCGTCTCGCCGAAGTGAGTGGCAATATCATCGATCAGTGTGTTGCCCAGGGAGTGCCTTTTGCCCGCGAATACGGTGGTCTTCTCGATAACCGTTCGTTTGGCGGCGCTCAGGTCAGTCGAACTTTCTACGCCCGGGGCCAGACTGGCCAGCAACTCTTGATTGGAGCCTATCAGGCGCTCTCCAAGGAGGTTGCCAAGGGTGGCGTGGAGATGTTCCCCCGCACGGAGATGATGGACTTGGTCGTTGTCGACGGCCATGCCAAGGGAATCATCGTTCGCGACATGGTCACGGGTGAGATCTCCCGTCATGCCGCTGACACTGTGATTCTTGCGACGGGCGGCTACGGCAACGTTTTCTTCCTTTCCACCAACGCGATGGGCTGCAACGTGATGGCCGCCTACCGTGCCCACAAGAAGGGCGCTTACATGGCCAACCCTTGTTACACGCAGATCCACCCGACCTGTATTCCGGTGAGCGGTGATTACCAGAGCAAGCTGACGCTCATGTCCGAATCGCTTCGTAACGACGGACGCATCTGGGTGCCCAAATCGGCCGACGACGCGGCTGCGATTCGTGAGGGCAAGAAAACCGCCGCAGACATCGCTGAGGAGGATCGTGATTACTACCTCGAGCGGAAGTATCCCAGCTTTGGGAACCTCGCTCCTCGCGACATTTCTTCCCGCTCGGCCAAAGAAGTCTGCGACGAAGGCCGCGGCGTTTCTGCAACTGGTCTCGGTGTTTACCTCGATTTCCGCGACTCCATTGAGCGTCTTGGCGAAGACACCGTCCGTGCCCGCTACGGTAACCTTTTCCAGATGTATGAGAAAATTCAGGGTTCCAACCCGTATCAGGAGCCAATGATGATTTATCCTGCGGTGCACTACACCATGGGGGGTCTCTGGGTCGACTACAACCTCATGTCCAACCTGCCGGGACTTCACGTTCTCGGCGAGGCCAATTTCTCGGATCATGGAGCCAACCGACTCGGCGCTAGTGCGCTAATGCAAGGTTTGGCTGATGGTTACTTTGTTATTCCTGCGACGCTACCGAACTACTTGGCAGATCAGGTGCCAGGCAGCGTCACGACCGAAAACGAGGCGTTCGAAGAAGCGGAGAAGGCGGTGACTGACCGGATTGAAAAGCTTCTTTCGATACAGGGAGAGCGCACTGTCGACAGTTTTCATCGTGAACTTGGACTCTTGGTCTGGGACAAGTGCGGCATGTCTCGTGACAAAGCCGGTCTTGAGGAAGCGCTTGAGAAGATTCCAAAAATTCGCGAAGAGTTTTGGAAGAATGTTAAGATTCCCGGGACGGGCGAAAGCCTCAACGCCGAACTGGAGAAAGCAGGGCGCGTGGCCGACTTCCTGGAGTTCGGTGAATTGATGTGCCGTGACGCTTTGAATCGCGAAGAAAGTTGTGGTGGTCACTTCCGCGAGGAATACCAGTTCACCGAGGAGGATGATGCGGTGAAGTCCGGATACACCAATCCCGGTGAAGCCAAGCGTCGTGACGAGGAGTTCAGCTATGTGGCTGCGTGGGAATACACAGGCGACGATACGCCACCCAATCTCCACAGGGAGGAGCTCGTTTTCGAGAACGTGAAGCAGTCCGTCCGTTCCTACAAGTAACCGCTCACTTACAATTCAATTTCCATGAACCTCACACTGAAAGTCTGGCGCCAGAGGCACGCGAACGATACGGGAACGATTGAGACCTACGAGGCCAAGAGTATTCCCGAGGAAGCTTCATTCCTTGAGATGCTCGATATCGTAAACGAGCAGATTGTTGAGAGTGGCGACGAACCCATTCACTTCGATCACGATTGTCGCGAGGGGATTTGTGGATCCTGCTCACTGACGATCAACGGGGTGCCTCACTCGAGGGAAAAAGGCATTACGACCTGTCAGGTTCACATGCGGAAATTCAGTGATGGCGACACGATATGGATCGAGCCTTTTCGAGGCAAAGCCTTTCCGGTGGTGCGCGATCTCGTTGTGGATCGCTCCGCTTTTGACCGAATCGTGGCAGCGGGTGGTTACATCTCGGTTCGGACCGGTTCGGCTGAGGATGCCAACTCGCTTCCGGTTTCCAAGGATCATGCCGATGCGTCTTTTGACGCGGCAGCCTGCATCGGTTGCGGTGCGTGTGTGGCCGCTTGTAAAAACGCCAGCGCGATGCTTTTCGTCGGAGCGAAGGCAGCTCACCTCAATTTGCTTCCCCAGGGTCAGCCGGAGAAGGACAAGCGTGTCCTTGCCATGGTTCGCAAGATGGACGAAGAGGGATTCGGCAATTGCACCAACCAGTATGAGTGTGAGGCCGTTTGTCCGAAAGAGATCAGTGCTGATGTGATCGCGAAGCTCAATCGCGACTATGCGGTAGCTGCGACGAAGGAGGCCTTCACGTAGGCCTGGACCAATCATCGCTAACATCGATGCGGCTGAAACGCCGCGCTAACAGGAAAGTTGCGGGTTTTGACACCTTGATCGCGCCGTCGGCTTTTCCTTGAATCGATTATGCTTTGCAAGAGGCTTAGTCGTATTACAGTGGCTAAGGTTCCGCGTGACTCCCGAAGTGGCGCAGCACCATTTCATTCCACCCTGTTGGGTGAGTGATTGAACCCTGTTTGATACGGATTCCCCAACCATCCATGTCCTCCTCCGTCGATTCGATCCAGACTATCAAGGTCCCCAAGCCTGTTCCGCTTACTACGACCCGATTCCGTCCTCCCAAGAAGAACATTCCGCAGACCAAGATTGAGCGGGATCACTTTCTTCAGTCCATCCGCAACTACATCGAGCGGGAAAACCCGGTCCCGCCCATGCCGCTGGACGAGCTGGAAGAGCACGCCAAGGTCATTCTCAAGGAGCTCAATTACGAAGGGGACAATACCTACCTTCATTACACCGCGGTGTGTCTCAATAACGAGATGTGGCGCGAGACCTTGGCGGAGATTCCCTACGAGCGACGCCTTCTCTTGATGCCGAAGTGCCTGCGCGTCGAGGACAAATGCCCGGCTCCTTTCGACGAGTTCGGCCTGCTCTGCAAACAGTGCGGACTCTGCTCGATCCAGGATTTCCAGAACGAAGCTGAGCGTCTCGGCTATGCCGTGCTCGTTGCCGAAGGTTCTGCGATTGTGATGTCGCTGATCCAGACCGGCCAGATCGAAGCAATCGTGGGCATTTCCTGCCTCCCGGTTCTTGAGCGAACTTTCCCGTATGTCGAGGCGGCTGCGATTCCTTCGATCGCGGTGCCGCTGCTGCAGGATGACTGCATCAATACCACCGTCGATATCGACTGGGTCTGGGAATACATCCACCTGACCAGTGACGATCAGACCCGCCGTCTTGATCTCAATGCGCTTCACGAAGAGGTGAAGAACTGGTTCACCCCTGAGTCCATCGAAGCAGTCATGGGACCCTGTGAAGGTGCCCAGGAGCAGATTGCCCGTGAATGGCTTGCCCGTGACGGCAAACGCTGGCGCCCCTACCTGACGGTGGCCGCCTTCGAAGCACTGCGCGAAGATCGCGGTGAGCCCATCCCGGATGACATCAAGAAGATCGCGATCGCGACCGAACTTTTCCACAAGGCGTCCCTGATTCACGACGATATCGAGGACGAAGACCATGGTCGCTACGACCAGCCGACCCTGCACATGCAGCACGGCATTCCCGTGGCCCTGAACGCCGGTGACTTGTTGATCGGTGAGGGTTATCGACTCATCGGCGAAAGCGAGATCTCTGATGCCCAGAAGGCCGAGATGCTGCTGGTGGCTTCCCAGGGACAGCGCGAACTGTGCCGCGGTCAGGGGGCTGAGCTCGTCTGGGCTCGTGAGCCGAAGCCTCTCAAGTCGAAGCAAGTGCTCGAGATTTTCCGCCAGAAGACTGCGCCGGCTTTTGAAGTGGCTCTGAAGCTCGGCGCCAGCTACGCCGGCAAGCTAGATGAGGTTGCAGACGTCCTCGCGAAGTTCTCCGAGAACATGGGCATCGCTTACCAGATTCGCGATGACATGGACGATCTCGGTGAAGATGCCGGGGACAACGAGCTCGAGCAGATGCGCCCGAGCGTCCTGCTGGCTGTTGCCCGCGAGCGCGCCAAGGGAGATGACAAGGCGCTGCTGGAGTCTCTCTGGAGTCACGAAGATCTCGAGGACATCGCCATTCACAAGATTCGCAAGCTGGCTCACGAAGTGGAAGCCGACGAGAAGTGCCTGCTGCTCCTCGAAACCTACAAGGAAGCGGCGGTGCGCAGTCTCGCTGACCTCGAGAACGCCAACCTCAAGGGCCTGCTTCGCCGGGTCATGGGTAAGATCTTCAATGATCTCGAAATCAAAGGCTGGTGCCGTGAGTTCGAGGTGAAGAACGGTGTGCGCGAAGACGAGGAAGCGGCCGAGTAACAGGGGATGAGCATCCTTGTCGTGCTGCTTATGTTCGGGATACCGATAGCAGCAGGGTGCATTTCCTTTGAGTTCGCCAAGTGGGTCTATCGAAGATCTTCCGCTGAAACAACGACGAGGGTTGTGCTGTCCATTTTGACTGCCCTCGGAGTTTTCGTCGCATGCATTGGACTGGTCCTGGCCGGATGTTCGGTGATTTTCGCGTTCGGGTAATGAGCTGATTCATGAGTAACGCGGTTCTGTTCATTCTCTCGCTCTGCGTTATTCCGATCGCGGCCATCGTTTTTGCGATCATTGCCGGAACCAAAGTGTATGCGGCTTTGAAGTTGGAGAGTGCCTTCCTCAAGTTCCTGGTTGCCCTGCTCGCCGGCCTGAGTGTACTGGCCGTGGGAGCGGGCCTGTCGTTGGCCGGATGCAGTTCGATGTTGTCGGGGTTATGATGAGTTTCGAAGTTTTCCTTGGATTGTGCGGCGTCGTGATTGTGATCGCCATTCTCGGGGCAGTTCGTCACTACCGGCACTCCACCGAAGATGATGGAACCCGAACCTACATGGCGCTTGGAGTGTTTCTTCTCTATTCACTGGGGGGCGCGGCGTTGCTTATTGGAGTTGTTTTCGTCGGATGCCTGATCAATCCGCCATTCGGTTAGGGCGGAAATTGCGGGCTTGGAGTGTTGGCGGTGGCAGGTATATGCTTTCGGTATGTTCAAGCAATTCGCGCTCTGCCTGGGCCCGGCATTACTGGCTTACCTCATCGCGATGATCATGATGAGAATGGAGGACAGTTCGACCGGGTTGAGCGACGTGATGTTCGGGCTCATCATGGTATTGATCTTTGCCGGTGCGATTATTGCCGGAGTGTGTGTGGCCCGGAAGGTGAACGCGAAGTCCAAGGCCAGTGACGGGGTGAAGGGGCTGCTGGTTGTTTTGACCTTTCTAGGCGTCGGGATCGCCTACCTTGGAATCGGATTTGCCGGCTGCTGGGGTGTGGCCGCATTTGGAGAGTATTTGTCCTACCACTAGTCCCGCGTTTTCTCCCATGTCCGCTGTTAAGAATCTTTTAAAGTCGACGCTAAGTCGCTGCACCCTTTGCCATGATGTGGTTCCCGCTGAAGTGGAGCAACGCGGTGGCGAAGTCTGGATGGTGAAAAGGTGTTCTCTCTGCGGGGAGGAAGAGGTCAAGTTGAGCTCGGATCCGCGCTTTTACTGGACGTCGCACGGTAGCATCAGTTCGGAGGAGAAGTCATGCTGCGGGGGCGGTTGCTGCGCCAAGCCGGCGGCAGGAGACCAGGTTGGTTTCCTCGGGAAGAATGCGCTGCGCGAGGTGCCCGAGGAAAATCCTATCGAAGTGATGTCGACCTGCCTTGCCCTGATCGAGATTGTCGACTCCTGCAACATGGCCTGTCCAACCTGCTTCGCGGACGCACCCCACGGTGCCGGAGAAGAAGTGGATGCCGTTCCGTTGGAGGAGTTAAAGACGCGAATCAACGGGGTCATTGAAAGAAAAGGGCCCATTGAAATTCTGCAGCTGTCAGGAGGCGAGCCGACCTTGCATCCGCAGTTCTTTGAATTGATTCGCTGGTGCCAGGAACACGAAGCGATCGATTACGTTTTGGTGAATTCCAACGGGCTTCGCCTCGCAGGTGACAAGCGGTTTAGTGAAGAGCTGGCGGAGGTGATGGACTACGGGCACTTCCAGTTCTATCTGCAGTTCGACGGCCTGGCCGAAGCAACTGATATTGCGCTGCGCGGCACCGACTTTCGCACGATGAAGCGCAAGGCGATCGAGCGGGCCGGCGAACTGGGGATTCCCATGACGCTGGCCATGACTGTGATCACGGAGAACCGATCCGACCTCTGGGAGACCGTGGCGTTCGGGCTGCAGTTCGAACATGTGAGGGGCGTCGCGTTTCAGCCCATGTTCGGAAGCGGGCGGGTCCACGGCGGCGAAGGCCTCGATGAAAAGCTGAACGTGGCCGACATCATCGTCGGGCTGGTGGAGCAGTCCGGCGGAAAGGTGAAGTATGATGACTTCACTCCGTTGCCCTGCGGGGATCCTAACTGTGCCACGATCGGCTACCTCCTGAAGGTCGAGGATGGGGTCCAGTCGATCAGTGACTTCGTCGACTTCGAAACGCTGCAGGGTTTCCTGGGAGACCGGGTGCGCTATCGTCTCGAAGACCTGATCCAGTGTGGGTGTGAATCGGAGCCGCTCGGTGATCTGCTGCACAAGCTTGAGCTCGACGAGCGCCACACTTTTCGTCTCTTTGTGAAGCCATTCATGGACGAACGCGACTGGGATGAAGAACGCATCGATCGCTGCTGCACCCACGTGATTCGCCCTGACGGCAAGCTGGACTCGTTTTGCCGCTATTACCTGAATGGAGGAGCCAAAGCCTTTCTAAGCGTTCAGGGATGAACTGGGCGCAAGGTGGAGGGCAGGTGAGCGCCTACGGATGGATCACCCTGCTGGGATTGTTGATCGGAGGTTGGCTTTGGTCGAGGCGCTGGAAGCAGCGGCCTGACAGCTTTGCGATCTTCATCGGAGCGGTCTGTGGCGCCTATCTCGGTGCCAAGCTGCTCTTCCTGCTGGCTGAGGGATGGCTTTATGTCGGCGATGAAGGCTGGATCATGCAATGGCTGACCGGGAAGACCATCGTCGGTGCGCTGCTTGGTGGTTATGGTGGCGTCGAGCTGACCAAGAAGCTTGTCGGGCACACCGAGCCGACGGGCGACTGGTTCGCGGTTGGCGTTCCGCTCAGTATTGCGATGGGGCGTATCGGCTGCCTGCGATACGGCTGTTGTCTTGGCGATCCATGTGATCCCGAGGCGTGGTATGCCCTGACAGATGGGCAAGGTATTGATCGCTGGCCGGCCTCACCGGCCGAGCTCGTGTTCAACTTACTCTTCGTCGTGGCCATTCTCCCCATTGTCCTGCGAAAGGCGGGACGGGGGCAGTTGTTTCACCTCTACCTGGTGAGCTACGGACTTTTCCGCTTCTTTCACGAATTCCAGCGGGCAACGCCGGAGATTCTCGGCCCACTCAGTGGTTACCAGTTAGGAGCAATCGCATTGATTGTCCTCGGCGGCTGGCGGGGCTGGCAGAGAATGCAGGAGAACTGTGTCTCACACTCCGGAGAAGATCAGCCACCAGCCAATGCCACAGGCTAGGCAGAAAAGGAAGAGGAAGCGCATCCCGGCCTTGCTGCGCTCCGCGTGGTAACGACGGCGGGCAGCGTGGGTCATGGCGCGCTTGGCTCGCTTGTGAGCGGAACGATCCGGAGGAGGGAGGATGTTCTGCTTCTTCATCATCTCACGCTGGGTCTCAGCCTGGTGATGCTTGGCGAGGAAAGTTTCAATCGCTCCGATCTGGGCGTGGAGTTGGTGCTGGGTCTCCTTGGGGCAGGACTTCGCGCGCTTCTGCTGCGGCTTCTTCTCAGACTCGTTGATCCAGGAAGAATCCTTGCGAGAGGTCACGCGGCGTCGCTTCCGGTTTTTCGGAGAAGAAGAGAAAAGGCTCATGCAGGATACAAACGGTGTGTCAGCCGCCGGTTTGGGCGGATGTCAGGGGATTATCAAAACAAGCGGTGCACCTGTTAGAACAAGAGCACCAGGAGCAGAGCGATCACAGCGAAGCCGACGAGCGGCAGGGAAAATGCAAACCCGCTACGGAGCCAGTAAAGGAAGTCTCCCTGGGGGATTGCGGAAGGAAGTCGAACCGACGGAGTTGCCATCTTGTTGAGAAGGCCACCATTGCTGGATTTCTTTCCTCCAAAACTGTTCAAGAGCGGCATGACATTGTCGATCTCGTCCTCGGCAGCTTCGATGTAACTGAGGGCACGAGCGAGTTCCGCTTTGCGATCAGCGCGGCTCCAGGTTTCGGGGTGGAGTGCGTTGATGTTGGCAAGATGACCTTCGAGGCGTTCGTGGGAGGCGGCACACTCTTCAGAGATGCGCTGCGCTTCAGCCGCTTCGCGATCGAGCACGGAAAGGTAACGAGTCAGGTCTTCGGTCACTTCGGTGCGACCTTCTTTGAACTGCTCCTCTTTCTGAGTGAGTTCTTCGAGTTCAGCAGCCTGACGTTTGATTTGCTCCTCCTGCTGACGGAGTTGGCGGAGCTGGTCCTGAGCCTGCTGGTATTCGTCGTTCAGATCCTCGGTATAAGGCGTGACCGCCTCAAACTGCTGGGGATCGAATTGGATGTCGAGGTCGTTTCCGCCCTCCTCGTTAAGGAACATCGGTTGGATTTCAGCTACAGCAGACATAACAGGAAGCGTGGGTTTAAATTACTTAACTTCCATTAATATTATAAATTGCTTAGAATTTCCAGTCTTTTTAGCTTTTTTCTCGAAAAAATCAGAGGGGTTGCGGTCACTATGAAAGTTAGAATCAATAAAGTGCCTGCACCCACGTAGCCTCGGGGCTCCTTGAACCAGTAGGGATTGATCTCATTGGTGCTGAAGATGCTCCAGCGGCTGTAGACCAGGAGCATGATGAAGCTGAGGATGAAAATGAAGCTGCCGACGAGGCAGAGTGTGCCGCCGAAGCCGCTGACAATCTTGGCGGCGTTGGATTCCTCGAGATTGGGGAAAAGCACTCCCAGTCCAACGGCAAGGGCATTGAGTCCGATCGCCAGCAGGGCGATGGCACAAGCAAAGAAGAGGGAATCCCTCCAGCCCAGCTGGAGATTGTAGCCGCCGATGAGGAGAATGAGAATGACGATGACTCCGCTGCTGAAGGTGCTAGTGACGAACTTCTGGGTCACGATAGTCGGTAGCCGGAGCGGCGACATGGCGAGGATCCAGAGGCGTCGACCTTCGAGACTGAATTGAGGAAAGACGAAACGCGTCGTCAGGGTGGAGAGGGCCAGCGCGCACACGGCGAGGTTGAGGAAAGCAACGATGTAGAGATCGCGAGGTTCGCTGATATCGCCGTTCATCTGGCGTAGTCCGCTGGCGTAGATGGCCAGCAGCCCAAAGACGAGAGAGAACTGAATCCACTGAGCCGGCTCGCGGAAGAAGGTCAGGAAGTCCTTTTTTGATATGGCGGCGAGGGGGCGGCCGATGAATCGAAATAACGGGAGTTCCGTCTGCAGCCCGGTCAGTTCGCCGGGGTCACTGTTGTTTCGCTGGCGATTGGCGGCGAGGGCAGCGCGCTGAATGGTGCGGTTCCATGAGCTGTAAAAGATATGTTTTCCCATCCAGTAGAGCGCCAGTCCGGCCATGAGGCAGTTGCTGACGAGCAGAGAAGGGTAGAGCAGCGTGCTGAAGTGCCGGTAGGGCCGGGTCCAGTCGATGATGGAAGCGGCCAGCCAGGTGCTGGGCATGGCGCGGTTTACGGAGATGTTGGTGTGCTGCAAGACGCGCTGAAAGGTGAGCGCGGCGCTGAGCCCGGAATCGTCCGCCGCCTTTTGTCCCTGCAGCGCCGTCCACGCCGCCGAGCCGATCAGGCCAAGCGCAATCACCGTCAGGGCTACCTGGAGCTGCCGCTTGTTGAGGTAGCGGACACAAACCACCATCAGCAGCGTTCCGATCGTGCTGGCGAGAAGGAGGAAGGGGATGAGAATGACGAGCGCTTTGAAGTAAAAGAGCGGGCTGACGTCTCGAATCCGCGCAAAGGCGACCAGCAAGGGCGCCAGGATAAAAAGCAGGCCCCAGCTTGAGAACATGGCTGCTTCGAAGCTCTTCCAGAGGAAAATGGCCCGGTGAGAGACGGGCAGGCTGAGCAGCCACGAGGTGTCCCGGTTTCGGTAGAGCGAGATGTAACTGGTGACGGCGACCGAGAAAATCAGCATCAGCATGAAGCAGAAGAACATCACGCTGATAAGTCGGTCACTGAGCAGGGAACCGGCAGCAGGGAGCTTGCTGACATACTCCAGTCCGCGGCTGAAGAGCCAGAATGAGGCAATCGCGTAGGTGAGCAGAAAGGCCACAATTGTCGCGGTCATGAGGCGCGAGTGACGGGCCACGAGACCTGCTTTTCGAAAGAGGATTTTGGTATGGACCCTGAGGAGCAGGAGCCATTGCGAGAAAGTGGACATTGAAGGGCGGAAGAGGCGGATTTTTCCTTTGGAAAACTGAATTTATCTCTAAGGTGAGCCCCATGGCAAGCATAGGAACCCCGTTCACTTCCGAAGCCACCCGCGTCATGCTCTGTGGGTCCGGCGAACTCGGCAAAGAAGTCGTCATTGAACTCCAGCGTTACGGCGTTGAGGTGATCGCCGTCGACGCCTACGAAAACGCTCCGGCGATGCAGGTGGCGGACCGGTCCCATGTCGTCTCGATGCTGGACGGAGAGGCCTTGCGGGCTGTGATCGAGAAGGAGAAACCGCACCTCGTGGTACCGGAAGTGGAGGCGATTGCGACCGATACCCTGGCAGCATTGCAGGACGAGGGTGTGACGACGATCATTCCGACGCCGCGAGCGACTCAATTGACCATGAACCGCGAAGGGATTCGCCGTCTTGCTGCTGAAGAACTGGGTTTAAAAACCTCTCCTTACCGCTTCGCTTCCAACGAGGAAGAGTATAAGGAGGCGGTTGAGGCGATCGGGTTGCCGTTCGTGATCAAGCCGATCATGAGTTCTTCGGGCAAAGGCCAGAGCACGGTGCGAAGCGAAGACGAAATTGAGGCGGCCTGGCGATACGCCCAGGAAGGTGGCCGCGCCGGCAAAGGCAAGGTGATCGTCGAGGGCTTTGTCGACTTTGATTACGAAATCACCCAGTTGACCGTCCGTCACGTCGGAGGCACCTCCTTCTGTGAACCTATCGGGCACATCCAGGTGGACGGAGACTACCGCGAGAGCTGGCAGCCTCAGTCTATGAGCGAAGCGGCGAAGGCCGAGGCCCAGAGATACGCCGAAGCGGTGACCGACAGCCTCGGTGGTCGCGGCATCTTCGGGGTGGAGCTTTTCATCAAGGGGGATGACGTGATCTTCTCTGAAGTGTCGCCGCGTCCTCACGATACCGGGATGGTGACCATGATTGCCCAGGATCTCTCCCAGTTCGCGCTGCATGCCCGCGCCATCCTCGGGTTGCCGGTTCCAAATATTGAGCAACACGGACCGTCCGCTTCGGCCGTTCTCCTCGTGGAAGGCGAGTCGCAAAACGTGACCTACGGCAATCTTGAGAACGCTCTGACCGACCCTGACACCCAGATTCGACTTTTCGGAAAACCACAGGTGGCCGGCAAGCGCCGCATGGGCGTAGCTATTGCACGGGGAAGCTCTATCGACGAAGCTCGCGAGAAGGCTCGCAATGCCAGTGCGGCGATCAACGTTTCCCTGTAATTCTTCCTCTCCTCCAACAGAACCATGTCCAGCATCATCAAGCAGGCACACCCGTGGCTCGAAGGCCTGGTCGCCTACGATCCCGGTAAGCCGATCGAAGAAACGGCCCGTGAACTCGGGTTGAATCCTGAAGATATCATCAAGGTCGCCTCCAACGAGAACCCGCTCGGCCCTTCTCCCAAGGCGATCGAAGCCATGAAAGAGGCAGCCGAGGGCGTGAATATTTACCCCGACGGCGGTGGCTACAAGTTGCGCACGGCCATCGCCGAGAAGTTCGGTCTGCAGCGTGAGAACGTGATTCTCGGGAACGGGTCTAACGAAATCATCGAATTGATCGGGCACGGCTTTCTCAATCCGGGAGACAACGTGATCGCTGCCGAGCACGCTTTTGTCGTCTACAAGCTGATGGCGACGCTGTTTGGCGCAGAAACCATTGAGGTTCCGGATCCGGGATTTGTTCACGACCTCGATGCGATGGCGGCAGCAATTACGCCGCAGACCAAGAAGATCTTTATCGCAAATCCTAACAACCCGACCGGAACCCTGGTGGGGCAGGATGAGATCGAGCGCTTCATGGACAAGGTTCCGGACCACGTCATGGTGATCTTTGACGAGGCCTACTACGAGTTTCTCCACGAGCCGCCGAACACGCTCAAATACGTGCAGGAAGGCCGCAACGTGGTCATCATGCGGACATTCTCCAAGATCCAGGGGCTGGCCGGCCTGCGGATTGGCTACGGGCTGACCAGTCCCGAGATTGCCGAAGTGCTTCAGAAATGCCGCCAACCCTTCAACACCAACGCGATTGCCCAGGCCGGCGCCATCGCCGGGCTGCTGGATGATGAGCACCAGCAGCGCACCCGCGATCTCAATGATGAAGGCCTGGCTTACCTGCAGGGCGCTTTTGAGGAAATGGGACTCGAGTATGTGCCAAGTTTTGCCAACTTCGTTCTCGTGAACGTCGGCGATGGTGATGAGGTCTTCGACGGGATGCTTAAGAAGGGCGTCATCATCCGGGCGATGCGTGGCTACAAGCTTCCTGGCTGGGTTCGAATTTCTATCGGGACGATGGAGCAGAATGAGCGCTGCATCGCGACGCTGAAGGAAGTCCTCGGAAAGGCATGAAGAACAAGCACGAATGGCACGACTGGGCCGAAGACGGTGAGCAGATGTATTACCGTGCCATTCTGCATGCCGGGCGCTGGGAGTTTTTCTCCACCCGGAAATCCGATCCGGAGTGGGAAAAGCACGAGATTCTTCCGCTCGAAAAGATGGAGGCTCTTCGTGAAGTCATGTGGAACAAGCACCTTCGACGGCGAGTCCCGCTGAAGCATATCGATTACATTGACAAGTTGATCGAGGAGCTCCGTCTTGCGGAGCCTGGTGGGGACGATAGCCCTTCCGAGTAGCGTCTCAACAGGCCGCCTTCCTGAGACTGTCAGGGGGGCGGGAGCCCCCACTGTTACTGGGGTTGGGAGCGCCTTGGCGCGATCGCGCCAAGGGCGTTAGTTCATTCGTCTTAAATTCCGAGGCGCTAACAGGTGCAAGGGCAAGCACCACAAATTCCAGAAGTTGGGGTATCATCTGGAACCGATTCCATCTCGCTCATGAAATTATCCCTGTCTCTTCTTGTCACCACTCTCGGTCTGAGCCTCTCAATCTTCCCTTCCACAGCCGCAGAAGACTTCGATGTTCAGAAAGCAGCCAAAGAAATCGATAAGCTGATCCTCGCCGGGCTTGAGAAACACGGAGTCGAGCCAAATGAAGCGATCGATGACGAGACCTTCGTTCGCCGCGTCTACCTCGACGTCATCGGACGCATTCCGACGATCGAAGAAGCAGAAAACTTCCACGGGTCGAACTACGAGCGCAAGCGCGAGCAACTCATCACTGATTTGCTCGAGAGTGAGGGGCACATGTCACGCGCCTACAATTTCTGGGCGGACATTCTGCGGATCAACCGTGGCCTGGGTGGCAACAGCAACTCGGTGGAAGCCGCTTACCAGCTTTGGGTGAAGGATGCGATCAAGGAAAACAAGCCCTACGACGAGTTCGTCCATGATCTCGTTTCGGCCAAGGGCATGATCTGGGACAACGGTGCGATCGGATACTACGTGAGAGACCGCGGCATGCCGCTCGATAACATGTCGAATACGGTCCGTGTTTTTCTCGGAACCCGTCTCGAGTGCGCCCAGTGCCACGACCACCCCTTCGATCAGTGGACGCAGATGGACTACTACCAGATGGCTGCGTTCTCCTACGGCATGGACTCCCGCCGCTACGACACGCCGAATCGCCAGGCGCTGTCTGCGTATCAGCGCGAGCAGCGAACTGAAGTTCTGCAAAAAGCGGTGAAGATGGAGAACTTCCCCGTCATCACCAACGAGTCAGGGCTCAAGAGATATGTGAACAATAAGAACTTCGACCGCACCCTGGAGCGACTTGGAATCAACGAGCGCCAGTTCCGGAACCTTGCTGAGAAGTCCATCGCTGCCTACAAGGACTATGATCACGACAACCGCATTCAGCGTCGCGTCGTCAGCGATCTCTACAACCCGCTTCAGTATGTGCAGACCAGTGAGAACACGAAAACACTGAAGCTGCCGCACGATTACCAGTATGACGATGCCAAGCCTCACGATGCCGTGTCTCCGCGCACCATGTTTGGCGAGGATATCGACATGGAGAACATCGATGCCGGGATGATCGACAAGTATGCCGACTGGATGACTTCCAAGGAGAACCCGACTTTCACCAAGGTGATCGTGAACCGTCTTTGGAAGCACGTGTTCGGACACGGAGTTTTTGAGCCGGTCGACGAGCTTACCGAACAGACCAACGTGGCTAACCCGGAGCTTCTCGCCTACCTCGAAGGCATGATGCGCGACCTCGACTACGATATGCGCAAATACCAGGAGGTGCTCTTCAACACCGACGCCTATCAGCGTGGTGCCAACTACGAAGAAGTGGTTCTCGGAACTCCTTACCACTTCCAGGGACCGCTGCTGCGCCGCATGAGCGCCGAGCAGATCTGGGACTCCATCGTCGCCCTGGCCCTGCCTGAGGTCGATGTCTACCGCCCCCGTATCAAATCTCAGATTTCCAATGTTCAGAAAGTTCGCGACATCTACGATGCCCTTGAGGAGCGAGATCCCAAGGACTACATCGCCATGGTTGAGAAAATCACCACGGTCTACTCAGAGACTCAGCCCAAAGAGGAGAAAATCCGCGAGAAGATGTATGCCGCCCGCGAAGCGGAAAACGAGGAACTCTATCGCAAGCTGAACCAGGAGCTCGGTGCCGTGCGCCGCGAAAGCCGCGATGCGATCTCCAATATCGGATACGGCCAGCTTGGCAAGAAAGTCAGTGACGAGGACCTTCTCGCTGCTCTCGGCATGAACGAAATGATGATGTCATCAGACGGCAGCATGTCGATGTCCATGGAAGGTGGAGCCGGCGAGCAAGTCGTCATGACCAAGCTTCCCAGGGTCGACATGCCGAAGCCTCCGGCGGAACTGACCAACCAGCAGAAGAAAGCCTGGCAGGCTCGCCAGAAAAATGAGTATCGCACTTACACGAACCTCGTTTCCAAGATGGCTCGCTCTTCCGAGCTGGAGTCTCCTGCGCCGCGCGGTCACTTCCTTCGTGAGTTCGGTCAGTCCGACCGCGAAGTGATCGAGAATGCTTCCAATCACGCTTCCGTGCCGCAGGCGCTGGCGCTGCTCAACGGACCGATCGTTGAATCGCTCGTTAATGAGTTTGCCGTCTTCGGTCGCCGCGTTCACAGCGCGGGCGATCCGGAAGAGAAGACCCGCATGATTTTCCAGGCCATGCTGACCCGTGAACCCACCGAACGCGAAATGGAGCTGTCCCTCGCCGAAATCGAAAAATACGGTGACAAGGCCTACGAAGGCCTCGTCTGGGCGCTTCTCAACACGCAGCAGTTTATCTTCGTTCAGTAATCCGATTTTGTTCCACCTCACAATAACCATCCCACAATCCCCAACCTCAGATCCCATGAACTCAGTCAACAAAGCAGATGAATGGAGCCGCCGCCGCTTCATGGAGGGAACCGCCAAGTCCCTTCTCGGTGTCGGTGCTCTCGGAATGGCCAGCCGCTCTAACGCCGCCCTTGGTCCCAACCTCGGACTTCCCGAGCGCGCCGGAGCCGCCAAGCACATCATTTACCTCTACATGGGTGGGGGGATGACTCACCTCGATACTTTCGACACGAAGCCGGGGCATGAAAACCAGGGCCAGACCAAGTCGATCAACACCAATGTTGACGGTCTCCAGATTTCTGAGTATCTGCCGTCACTGGCTCAGCAGGCCGACAAGCTCACGATCGTGAACTCGCTTTCTTCGACTGCCGGAGCTCACGCTCAGGGTAACTACCTGATGCACACCAGCTACGAGCAGCGTGCCACAATCAAGCACCCCGGGATTGGTGCCTGGGCACTCAAGTTCAAGGGCAAGATGAATCCGAACCTTCCCGGTTCTGTCTTCATCGGCGGAAATAGCCGCATCAACGGTGGTGGTGGTTTCTTCGAGCCTCAGTATGAGCCGCTCGCGATTAACGATCCGGCCGGTGGCCTCAAGAACTCCAAACTTCGCGGCATGAACCAGGAGACGTTCGACGACCGCCTCGAGCTTGCCAGCAAGTTCGATCAGGAATTCCACGAACGTTACGATGTGAAGCAGGTCCGCGCCTACACTTCCATGTATGACGACGCGGTTCGCATCATGCAGAGTTCCGATCTCCAGGCTTTCGACCTCAGCCAGGAAGATGAAATGACTCGCGAGCGTTACGGCAATAACGCTTTCGGTCAGGGCTGTCTCCTCGCTCGCCGCCTCATCGAACACGATGTGCGTGCGGTTGAGGTCACCTACGGTGGCTGGGATATGCACAACAACGTCTTCATCTCTGCGCCTGAGCGCTGCGGCGTTCTCGACCAGGGCATGGCAGCTCTTCTCAAGGACCTTGAACGCCGTGGCAAGCTGGAAGAGACCGTGGTTGTCCTCACCACTGAGTTCGGGCGGACACCGCGGATCAACCAGAACGCCGGACGTGACCACTATCCGAAGGCCTTCAGTTCTGTTCTCGCCGGAGGCGGCTTCCGTGGTGGAATCAAATACGGTAAGACCGACGAAGGCGCTGAGAACGTTATCGAAAACGTGGTTAAGATTCCGGACTTCAACGCTACGATCGCTCACGCGCTGGGGCTTCCGATTGACCAGGTTCTTTACAGCCCGAGCAAGCGACCCTTTACGGTGGCGCACAAGGGCAAGCCGGTCCTCGATCTCTTTGCTTGAGTTTGGTTCAGAGACTCAATTCACGAAAAGGTCGGCGGGAAACCGTCGGCCTTTTCGCTTAAATGCACTAAAACCAATGAGTTGGCTAGGTTTTTTATCTTTTCCCGATCAGGGTCATTTTCGACATGTGGACACGGGCTGGTGCCACCGACAGGCGGATAAAAGTGCGTTTGAAGCGTTGCTGACGGGCGCCATGGAGCCGGTCAG
>JABSSQ010000484.1 GCA_013213905.1 Verrucomicrobiales bacterium
CTCTCTATTTCGACGGCGACATTTCCTACAGCTATATCGAAGGGAAAACACCGGAAATTCGCGATACTAACTGGTTTGCGGGAATTCTCGCCGTGACCGGGCCGGCGGCAGAATAGTAGTTTCGCGGGATGACCGCCTTGTTACGGACACTTTGTCTCGCTGCCCTCGCTTTCTTCCCTTTCGAGCTTTCCTGGGCTGATCAACCTAACATCCTTCTTATCGTCTCTGACGACCAAGGTTACAACGATCTCGGTCACCTTGGGAACGGGATCATCACCCCGAACCTCGACCGACTGGCGAAAGAAGGCACGCGTCTCACCAATTTCTACGTCACCTGGCCGGCCTGCACCCCCAGCCGTTCCGGACTCCTGACCGGTCGCTATCCGCAACGCAACGGCATCTATGACATGATCCGTAACGAGGCCCCGGACTACGGCCACAAATACGATCCGGCTTCCTACGCAGTCACCTGGGAGCGCATCGGCGGGATGGACCTTCGCGAAAAGATCATCCCACAACTCCTCCCCGAGACCTACGCCAATGGCATCTACGGCAAATGGGACCTCGGCATTCACAAACGCTTTCTCCCGACATCGCGCGGATTTGATGACTTTTACGGTATCGTCAATACGGGTGTCGATTACTACACACACGAGCGCTACGGCGTTCCCAGCATGTATCGAAATCTCGAGCTCACCGAAGAAGACAAAGGCACTTACTGCACCTACCTCTTTGAGAGAGAGGCTCTGAAATTTCTCAACGAGTATGCCGGGAAACAGCCCTTCTTCCTCTTCGTCCCTTTCAATGCCCCTCACAACTCGTCAGCCCTCGAGCCTCACATTCGCACCACGGTTCAGGCTCCCAGGAAATACCAGGACCTCTACCCGCCGGTTAAGCAGGAATATCGCGAAGTCGATAACTACAAATACCACGAGAAGTCAGAGTTCTACGGACCCGCCAAGGTGGTAACCTCGGAGGCCCGCCAGCGTGACTATCGAGCAGCGACAACCTGCATGGATGAATCCATCGGTAAGTTGCTTGCTGTGCTTGACAGAAAAGGACTCTCTGACAAAACCATCGTTATCTTCTTCAGCGACAACGGCGGTTCCGGAGGAGCAGACAACACCCCCTTGAAAGGAAGAAAGGGAACCACCTGGGACGGGGGCGTTCGCGTTCCCTGCCTCGTGCGCTGGACCGCCGGGGGCATTCCTGCCGGATCAGTAAACAACGAATTCCTCACCAGCCTCGAACTGGTTCCCAGCCTTGCTGAGGCAACCGGGAGGTCCCTCCCCGATGACGTCATTTTCGACGGTTACAACTGGTGGCCCACTCTCCGCGGTGAAGAAGATTCTCCCCGAAACACCATGTTCTGGAGACGTCGTGACATGTTAGGGGCTCGTGTCGGCGACTGGAAATGGGTCGACATGGGCGGCGGTCAAGGCGGCCTCTTCAACCTCGCCGAAGATATCGGAGAGACCAACGACCTCTCGGAATCTCATCCTGACAAGCTTGCAGAACTCAAAGCAGCATTTGCCGACTGGCTGGCCGAAATGGAAGCGGCTGAACCGCGGGGTCCGTTTCGAGACTACTGAGAATCGCCTTCGCCGTTCAGGTCCTGCTTGCTGCTCATTCGGAAAGTCGGGCGCGGCTCCGTCTCATCCTCTACCTCTAATTCCGGAGGTAAGTCGTTGTCGCTGAGCTCACTTTGAAATGGCGCCACCGCGATATCCACCTGGGTGAGTGGAAACAATCGGCTCGATATGACCACAGTTTCCTCTGAAGCCGGCATATCCGACTGCATCACAAATTTGGTGGTTCCCCAATCAGTCGTATCAACCACCACCGGCTTCCGGCTGAAGCTGGCCTTGAAGTTCAATTGAGAATCCAGCCATATGAGGCTATCCAGCAGCATGTCATACTGCGTTTCCATCGCTACCTCGAATTCCGCAGGCCGCTCCGCAATGATTTCGTCGAGCAACACCTTGGCGATGGTTAAGGTGTCGTATGCTTTCTCAAACTCGTTGTTAAAACGCTCTGATTGTCCCTGCTCAAACGACTCGATAAAGTCGAGATACTTCGTCATGATATCATGATCGCCACCTCCGAGATTCCCCCGCATCTCTCCGATTTCTTTGGCCAGCCAGTCCAGGCGATACGCCACCATTTCTGGCTCAAAACCCGGAGCGTCTGCCTTCAGCTGTTTGAGCTGGGCTTCAGCTTCAATGAAGCTGCCAAGAGCCAGTGGCCACTGCTCCGCTTTGACAAGTTTCTCACCGACCTGAACCCAGCCGTAAACGCAGACCCAACGCGTCCCCGGCTCTGGAACCTCGACAACAGGATCCGGAACCTCCTGAGCAACAACAACTCCTGCCGAAATGGTAAAAGAGGCGACGAGCGTCAAGGCTATGACACGGAAGAGAGGCATTCCCCTCAACTTAACCCTCAGCGTCGCGGATTAACACCTCAACTTTTCTCAGAATCACCGCCTCCTTACCTTCACCGGAGCGATAACCATGACGCACGATCTTGGTAACCTCACCCGGACGGAACGTTTTCTCACCATGCTCCTTGGTGCCCCACCCCTTCTTGGCCAGGATGCGCACTTCGCGACGGTGTTTTGGTGTCAGCATCGTTCCCACTTCGACCTGGAAAGGTTCCACTCCATGGGTTGCCAGAATGTGATGAAAGCGATGTCGAAATTCTTCCAGTTCCTCAACAACATCTTTGAGTTTCCGAGACCGTCGGTAACCGTCGAGGAGCTTGTCAAAGAACTCGAGTCGATCGATCAAGTCGACGTAGATGCGTTGTTCCTCATCCCGCGCAATGACCATGGGCTCAAACCTTTCGGGAATTTTGACCTCGATACCTTTCCGGCTCAATCCCTGGGCCCGCCGGACTTCGTTGTCGACCCGTGACCGCAGGTCAGCGAGGTCCTTTTCCAACCCCTCTTCGCTCCTGTTCTTTTCCGAGAGTTCCTCGGAGAGTGATTCGATTTCCTGCTGAAGGTCAGACTTTCGATTCCTCAATTCCGCTTCGACCTGGTTTCCATACTGAGTCCAGATTGGCTCAATCTCATCAAGTTGTCCGCGAATCCTCCCGCGGATCGCTTCGGCGCGGTCCAGTGCGGCATGTTCGCCCTGAAACTCCTCGTCGTTCAGATCGTCAACGCCCCACTTCTTCCAATCTAGAAGCAAGGCGTCTGAAAACTCATCCAGCCGGGCCACCCAGCGCGAAAGTTTCTCTTCGGCTGTCGCAGCTGTCGCATGGCTCATCCGCAAGGCCTCATCACGCTCCGCGAGGGCTCTTTCCATTTCCGCATGACCCGCCTTCCACTGTTCCAACTGGCGGGAAAGATCGGCCGTCTGTGCGTCAAGGTTTCGTATGTTAGTGTCGCGGTCAGCGAGGTCTCTTTGACGAACCTCAAGCTCGTTCTGAAGGCGATTGACCGTTCCCTCGCTGCGCTCAAGATCGGACTTCAGTTCCGTCTTGCGCACCACTTCCGCTTCCAGATCCCCCTGCCGCTTCGAAAGCTCCACTTTCAGCTCGGCTACCTCATTCTCGAGCTTCTTTTCGCGGTCTGCCGCCTTGGTCTCAGAAGAGAGACTCGACGCGCCCGCCTTCTTTAGCTCCTTTCTGAGATCCTTCACTTCAGCCCCAAGCGACTGAATCGAGACACTTCGGGCGACAACCTCCTCCTTCTGAACCTTGAGGTCGCGTTCGAGCCGGCTAACATCCTGCCTGGCAGAACTGAGATCCTGATCCAGCCCCGAACTCTGAGAGGTTTTCTGAGCAATCTCACCCTCTTGTTTTTGATATTGATCCTTCAGTGCCCTCAACTCGCGCTTCAGCTCATCCAACTCCTTATTGGCAACCGCGAGCTGGATCTCGAAATCGCCTCCAGTCTCAGGCGGAGCTTCGACGACTTGAAATTCGTAGGACGCAAAACTCAGCACATCCCCCGGGGCCAATGAATGGCGCTCCACCTTTTCCCCGTTGACAAAGGTTCCATTGCTGGACTCGCGATCGACAACCTCCCAGCCACCGCTGTCGGCGAGCTTCAAGTCAGCATGGTGCGCTGAAACGGCGGATTGATCGACCTGCAGATCATTCCGCTCACTCCGGCCGACCGAAAAGAACCTTCTCCCGCTCGAGAGATCGAATGTCTCTGCGGGAAAAAAAACGGCAGACTTGGCTTTTAGCGAATACTGCATCCTGACTGTTTGTGCTCCTACTGTCACTGGCGCGGTTTCGTGACGCGCCCGACAACTTCCGTTTGAGCAATCGATTACTACACGCTACAGCCGAAATTCACCACACAAAAACTAACTATACACCCATCAGAAGGAAAAGTGCCCAACCACGCATTTACGTCGTTTCCACGTTTGACTGAACCTTTGAGCTTCCCGAGTTTTCTCTATGTCTGAGTCTACAAGCCTCCCTACCCGTCGCTCTGCCATCAAGGCGGCCGCCGGCGCATCCGTTCTCGCCGGCGTGGCGGTTCCTCACGTGCATGCCCAGGTGAATGAAGAAGTGAAACTCGCTCTGATTGGCTGCGGTGGTCGCGGTACTGGCGCTGTCAAGAACGCCCTGTCTGTATCCGGCACGCTTGGCCCGGTTAAGCTTCACGCTATGGCCGACGTATTCGACGATAAGCTCAATCGCTCCCACGAGGTATTGATGAAAGATCCCGTTCTGAGCGAGCACATCGACGTCCCAGCCGAGCGACAGTTCATCGGATTCGACGGTTACCGCAAAGCCATGGACGCAATGAACCCAGGCGATATCGCGATCCTGACAACTCCGTGCGCCTTCCGCTGGCCCATGTTCGAATATGCCGTTGAGAAAGGACTCAATGTCTTCATGGAAAAGCCGGTCACAGCTGACGGCTATGCTTCTCGCAAAATTCTCGAGATCAATGACAAGGCCAAGGAAAAGGGCCTCAAGATCGGTGTCGGCCTGATGTGCCGCCACTGCAAGTCGCGTAACGAGCTCAAGAAGCGCATCGACGACGGCGAGATCGGAGACATCACATTCATGCGGTCCTACCGGATGCAGGGAGCGATCGGTTCCTGCTTCACTCCAAAAAACGACACCGACATGAGCGAGCTCATGTATCAGATCAAGAACTTCCACAGCTTCCTCTGGCTCAGTGGCGGATCTTTCAGCGACTTCAACATCCACGGGATCGATGAGATGTGCATGATTAAGAATGCTTTTCCTGTCGAAGCCAAAGCCGTCGGCGGCCGTCACTACAAGACCGTCGAACGCAACGGCGAGCACCTCGAAGCAGTCGATCAGAATTTTGACAGCTATGGGGTGGAGTACACCTTCGCTGACGGTGCCAAGGCCATGTTCGAAGGCCGCAACATGCCCGGCTGCAACCAGGAGTTCGCCGCCTACGCCCACGGCACCAAGGGATCTGCCGTCATTTCCACGGCCGGCCACGTCCCGGCCCGCTCCCGTCTTTACAAGGATCAGAACATCGACACCAACTGGCGCGCCAAGCCCGACAACCTCCTCTGGTC
>JABSSQ010000485.1 GCA_013213905.1 Verrucomicrobiales bacterium
ATCATTGCCGCTCTCGAGAACAACATCCGGGTGTATCGCCAGCGAAACTACGTGCTCAACGTGAAAGAAGAGGAGGCGAAGCTCCGAAAATTCGAACGCAGGCTGGCGGGAGAAATACGCCGGAGAAATGAAGTTACCGGCCTCACACCAGGCCCGGCTTTCTGATCAGTCCAGCTCGGACTCCAAATCTTCGTCTCCGAAGGTCCGCCGGAACTTGATCTCATCGTGAGACTCATTGTCCCAGCTGAGGCTACCCATGGCAGCTTCATTGCTCTGGTATTCAGCGATCACCTCGCCACGGCGAGTGATACGAACCCAGATCCCCTTCACGGTATCCTTGTGAAACTCGCGCTCTCCCTTTGTGGGGACATACTCGTAGGTCTGGGTTTCGAGAGCAGGAGTATCAAACTCGAGTTCGTCATTAAACGCCATGTGGGGAAGATCCACTTCATCACCTTCCTGCTGCCCATCGCCGGCGCCAGGCATCACCGACGTCCGGGAAAAGCCGACCTGATCGTCGTAGACGATGCGATACTCAACCTCGGCGTCACTCAGATCGTTGCGGGAATGATTCGCAATCGAAACGGTGTAACTCCATTTGTTGGTGGTGAATTCACGACCCGCGATCTTGAATGAGGTCGATTCGACCAGGTCCTTGTCAGCTTTGATCTCAAGAGAATATTCAATGGCATCCGGATCCCGATACATCCATTGGCGGATCACGTTCTCGGAACGGGAATCAAACGTGGAGATCGGCACATTGAACTCGCGATCATCTTCAACCCGCTGAATCAGGACGTTATCACCACTCACCGAAATGAGGTTAGCCTGGATCTCGCGACCTTCCTCATCCCTGAGCAGCCAGCCTTCGGGAGCCGCCTGAGAACGGACCTGCGCAGGGGTCACCGCCGCCATTTCAACGGTCTTTGGCTTCTTCTTCTTTTCCTGAGACACAGCCGTGCCGGCCGTTAACAAAGCGCTTAACAGAAGAAGGGAGATGGATGGATGGATGAGGAGACGCATGGAGAAGGGTACGGGTGCGGAACACCCCTAAGGTCCGTCCTAACCAAACCTTCCTCAATGGCGTGGATGGGGATCACACGATCACGGCATCAATTCGATGAAAGATTTCTGCGAAATCAGGCACAGACACGTCCTCCCCATTACTGCAATGCGCCTGATATAATACAGTAAATCCTGTTAACGTTTTCCGATCGGAGAAGTCAATAATTGGAAAAAAGCTCTTCCCTGAGTCCCCGCTCTCAACACAAACACCATTTAACCTGATGAAATCGACCCATCCCCTTCTCGTCCTCCTGGCGATCACTCTGGCCACACTGGTATCAAACCGGTCGTTTGCCTGGGGGCCCCAGGATCTGCCGGAAGGTTTCACGCCTCTCGAAATCGGTGACAGTGCTCCCGACTTCAAACTGCCGGGTGTCGACGGAGAGACCTACACGCTCAGGGACTTCGAGGGTCCTGAGGTGCTCATGATCCTGTTCACCGGCACCCACTGCCCCACCTCCCACAGTATCGAAGTCCGCCTCCAGGAATTTGTGAACTCGATGAAGGATGAAAGCTTCGCTATCATCGCGATCAATCCCAACCATTCATCCGGCCTGCGACCTGATGAGTTCGGCCACACCGCCTACGACGAGACGTTCGAAGACTCCAAGCGCTACGCCGAGGACCTGGGATGGGCATTTCCGTTTCTCTACGACGGAGACGAGCAAATCACCGCACGCGCCTATGGCTGTCTTGCGACCCCCCACGTCTTCATTTTCGATAAGGAGCGCAAGCTTCGCTACAACGGCCGCTACGATGATTCCCGCCTCCCCGGAATTGAAACCGTAAATTCTCACGACGCTATCAATGCGACCAAGGCCCTGCTGGCCGGCGAACCCGTTCCTGTTGAGAAAACCCGCCCCCACGGATGTTCCACGAAGTGGAAAGAACGCAGTCAGCACGTCGCCGAGGAGGAAGCTCATTGGCAAACCGCTGAGGCAACCGTCGAAACCATTGACGCTGCCGGAATCGCCAAGCTCCGCAAAAACGGCAGCGGCAAGGTGCGACTGTTTAATGTCTGGGCGACCTGGTGTGGTCCCTGCGTTGAGGAAATGCCCGACCTTTCTGACATTTCCCGAAAGTTCAGCCGCCGTGAGTTCGAGCTCATCACGATCTCCCTCGATCTGCCCGATGAAAAAGAGAAGGTCGAAACCTTTCTCGGCAAACATCGCATCGTCATGAGCGACAAGCTCCGCAAAACCGTCGAGGCGGAAGGACGAAAGACAAACAACTACATCTTCTCCGGAGCGAACACTGACGAACTCGCCGAGG
>JABSSQ010000486.1 GCA_013213905.1 Verrucomicrobiales bacterium
TGTGATTTCGTTCTCTCTCTGGGGCGATGGTCATCGCTATCTCAAGGGCGCCCTGAGGAATGCCCAGGTCGCGTCCGATATCTACCCCGGCTGGGTGGTGCGTTTTTATTGTGATGATAGTGTGCCTCGTATCGTCCGTAGAAAATTGATGGATTACGGCTGCGAAGTCGCGATGCGGCCCCGGCCGGAATCTTTCTTCGACGGATTGCTCTGGAGGTTTGAGGTGGTCAATGACCCCGGGGTGGATCGATTCCTGATTCGCGACTGCGACTCCGTCCTCAACGTAAAAGAGCGTGTCGCGGTTGACGAATGGCTGCAATCCGACAAGTGGTTCCATGTGATGCGTGACTTTGCGTCCCACACGGAAGTCATCCTCGCCGGCATGTGGGGTGGTGTTTCGGGCGTTCTTCCAACCGTTCCGGAGATTCGAAAACAGTTCAAACCCAGTTTGGCTCCGACCCGTACTTTCGACCAGATTCTGCTGCGCGAATGTGCCTGGCCGGTGGTGCGACAGAGTGTCATGATTCACGACAGTGTTTATACTGGTACGCTGGAAAGTCTTCCGTTTCCTCCGGTCGGGCAGCTGCCTCCCGGCTTCCACGTCGGGCAGAATGAAGCGGCAGTGAGACCGGACTACTACGTTGAAATGCCTGAACTGACCGGGAAACCGGAGGCGCTCATTGTCTTCGTAGCCGGGCTGGAAAGCTCTTCAGTTGATTATGCCGTCAGTCAACTGGCCACGAGCGAGAGTGCGGCGGTCTGCGACGGGGGATTGGAGGGACTGGAAGAGGGCGCGAAGATACTGGCCGTCCGTCAGGGTGTTTCGAAGAATAATGCCCGCCTGGTCCGCGATGCAACGCTGGCTTCCCTGCGGGCACTCGCCGCAGATTCGGGTGAAACCGGGGTCAGGGGATTGCTGGTTCCCGTCAAAGAGATCGGACTCGCCGAAGTCGTTGGGCTGGCCCGGAAACTGGCCGGTAAAATCCTCTATGTGATTCGCCACCCTGACGACGAGGCGATCGAGAGGAAGGCGGAATCGCTGGAGGATGCGAGGCGGGCAGCCGAAGCCTGGGTCGAGGAGATTCAGCTCGTTTCAAAGATCAGTCGCGAGCTTCCGGGCCTGATTGAGATCGTGCGCAGTGAAGATCTTTCCGTGGAGCGCCGGGGCAAAACCCTGAAACGCCTCGCAACCTTCGTCGAGGTCAGTGAACCACCCATTGAAGTGGATGATATCGAAGAACTCGCGACCGAAGGGGAGTTGTCTGACGAAATGCGCGGAGCCATTCGCGCGGTTGCCGGTGACTTCATGGCCCGCCTTCGATATGAATGAGGAGTCAGTTAACCCTCTTGACTCCCTGACCTAACCCTGTTGACTGAAAGAGATGGAATTGTCCGATGCCCATTTGCAGCAATTGATTGAAATGCTCGAGCGTCGCCTCGCGGTCATTGCCGACGCCGAGATGAGGGAGAATGACCCGGAAGGTCAACTGGCTCAGCTGCAGGAGGTTTCGGAAGCCATCATGGCGTTTCACGAAGATCACCGGGGTCAGATTCCGATCCGGTTGAATCACTTTCTCGAGAACTGCAGTTTCGACAAAGCCTTGGCATGGTGTCAGGACAGCCTGACGGGCTCGTAGCGTCAGGCGTCAACGCGCCCCCTTAGTCTGGGGGATAGACGAACCGTGGCGATGCGATAGCCTCTTCAGCATTCCGATGAATGCTGAACTGAGGAAACGGAAAAAAGAAATCGATGAAGGCACGTTCCGTGAGAATGAGTCGGCTGTAGCGTCCGAAGATCACCTGGAAGCGGGCATCTCTGCTGATTTTGATGAGGGTTACCTGTCCAGGTTCTTGATTGTTTTCCTCGTCATCCTGATCACGATTGGATTTCTCGTGATCTACGGATTGGTTTTTTCGCCCTGATCACGATCGAAAGATCGGTTCGTGGACGTGGCCTTCATTGAGGTCGACGCGTTCCGGGCGGCCTTTGTGCATGTAGATGACCTCGGTGTGATCGAGGCCCAGCATGGCCATGATGGTGGAGTGAATGTCGTGGACGTGAAGCTTGTCTTCGACGGCATAGAGTCCCAGTTCGTCGGTTGCGCCGATGGTCTGGCCTCCTTTCGCCCCGCCGCCTGCCATCCACATGGTGAAGCCGGTGGGGTTGTGGTCGCGGCCGTCGCCTTTTTCGCTCATGGGAGTGCGCCCGAACTCGCCACCCCAGATGACCAGGGTTTCATCGAGCAGACCGCGCTGCTTGAGGTCGCGGATCAGGCCGACGATCGGAACATCGACGTTGCGACAGAGTCGGCTGTGATTGGCCTCCATCTTGGAGTGGCTGTCCCATTTGCTGCCGGCCCCGTGAAAGAGTTGAATGAACCGGACTCCACGCTCGACGAGTCGGCGGGCCATGAGGCACTGCCGCCCGTAGACGGCAGTGTCGTCGTGGTCGAGACCGTAGAGAGACTTGATGTGGTCAGGTTCGCTATCGAGATCAATCGCCTCGGGGGCTTCTGCCTGCATGGCGAATGCCAGTTCGTAGCTGCGAATGCGGGCCTCGAGATCGGTGTTGGATTCACGCGAGGCGTGGTGCTCCCGGTTGAGCTGGTTCAGAAAGTTGAGCTTGCCGGCCTGGCGCTCGTTGGTGATTCCGTCAGGATTATTGAGGTTGCTGATCGGCTCGGAGTCGTTCTCGAGGAGAATGCCCTGGTGAACGGCGGGAATGAATCCCGAACCCCAGGTGCGGGCCCCGTTGACGACCATGGCATTGGAATCCTTGATGACGACAAAGCCGGGCAGGCTCTGGTTCTCGGATCCAAGTCCGTAGGAAATCCACGAACCGAGAGAGGGGCGACCGCCAAAGACGGAGCCCGTGTTCATCTGGCAGACGCCGCCGGCGTGATTGATGCCGTCGGAGACGCAGGAACGGATCACACAGAGCTCATCGGCGATCTGTGAATGTTGCGGCAACCAGTCAGAAATCCAGAGGCCGCTTTCGCCATGTTGGGCCCACTGGCGCTGGGACGGCAGCAGCGGTGAGTTGACCTCACCCATGGCAGTGACAGGGCGCTCAAAGCTGTCGGGCAGTGACTGCCCGGCGAGCTCGTTGAGCAGGGGCTTGGGATCAAAAAGGTCCAGGTGACTCGGGCCGCCTTCCATGAAGAGCCAGATCACGTTTTTGGCCCTTCCGAAGTGGTGGGGGATCTTGGCGGTCACCGGGCTGGGCGCTGCCGATGATGCCAGCAGGTTTTCTCCCGCAAGTGCAGAGAGCGCAACGGTACCAAAGCCGGAACCGGCCCGGCTCAGGAACTCGCGGCGGCTGCCGGGAATGTCGATGTTGTTGCAGGCCATTTCGAAGTGGTTGGTTACTGGTGTTGAGTTTTTAGAACCGGTAGTAGTTGTAGGACTTGGAAAAGAGAAACTAATCACCAATCACCAATCACCAATCACTAATCACTAAAAACTAATCACGGCACGTCAGTGCAAATACAGAAATTCGTTCGAATTGAAGAGCGCCTGGCAGAAGTCAGTCAGGGCGGTGAGCTGTGGCGACGGGCGCTTGCTCGTGGCGGATGGCGGAGTGCGCCAGTGGGTGTTGGCGACCGGGGGATTGTCTTTCGGGCCGGAAAAATTCCAGTCGATCAGCCGAGGGGCATTGCCTCCATTGACGAGAAGTTGGTCGGGCTTGAGCGCCTTCGGGCTGATGACGAGACGGGCGAGTTGGCCGTCCCAGAGATGGGAATGGGTGTGGCGCCCTCCAATGAGCGAGAGGACGTCTTCACCGGTTTTCAGTCCGCCGACGATCTGGTGCGAAACGGTCTGGGTCTGCAGGGGGGCTTCAGGATCAGAGAGGTCCTTGAGGAAAAAGGTGATCTCACCCTTGGTCACATCGTCTTTGCCGGGCACGGCTCGAATTGAGGCGGCGAGGTAAACCGGCTTGAGAAGAGGAAAGCGCAGATTGGAAGCGACGACTTCGTAGAGGCGGTTGTCCTGAAAGTCCTTGCCGACGATTTGCAGGATGAAATTGCGCGGCTGATAGGCTGATTTTTCGCTGGTGATACCGAAGGCCCAGCCAGTGTCGGAGTGGGATCCGTTCCAGCGACTCAGCAGGGTGTTGACCTTGGCGTCCTTGTGAATCGAATCGAGACGGGCGACCGCCTCGATCGTGACGGCGTCTTCGGGCCAGTCGATTTCATCCAGCTGAAGTTGCTGAAACCGGCTCCCTGGTTGGAGCCAGAGAGTGCGGGAACCGTTGGCGAGCCCGGGCAGATCCTTGAACTGTTGATCGACCGGGCGGCGTCCCGTTTCATTGGGATACTTGTCAGGGGTTGCTTCATTTGGTGGCAGCAGCTGGCTCTGGGTGTTGATGAAGCCGAGGGCCATCTCAATCTCACGGGTGGAAGGTTGCCGGCCGTAGATCACCTCGAATGCTTTCGTGATGACTCCGGCATCCACCTTGTCCCCGGTCTGAAGCAGCTGTTTGGCGAGGGCGGTTGACCTCTGAATGGCCCAGTCGCTGTTGATTAAGAAGAGCGACTGCGTCGGTGAAGTGGTGGCGAGGCGGGTGGGGGCGGAGGCGAAACGAAGCGGGGCATCAAACCCGCCGATGAGAGCATCGCGGGTGTTGCGCCGCTTTTTCATAAAGACGCCTCGAGTCCCGGCGGAACCGTCGGCGGCCGGGCCTTCGCTCTTGTCAGACAGTTCGCCCGAGATGGCGAGCATGGCATCGCGAATCTGTTCAGCATCAAGTCGGCGGGGAGGAAAGCGCCAGAGCAGGCGGTTGAGCGGATCGGTAGTGGACTCGTCGGAGGTGGGCTCACGTCTTGCCGTCTGGCGATAGGTCGCGCTGGTGATGATGAGCCGGTGGATGTCTTTCATCTTCCAACCACCGTCGATGAACTTTCGGGTGAGCCAGTCGAGCAGTTCGGGATGGCTGGGAGCCTCGCCCAGCCGGCCGAAGTCATTCGGGGTTGGAACAATGCCGGAGCCAAAGTGGTATTGCCAGATCCGATTGGTGATGACGCGGGTCGAGAGCGGGTTGTCGCCGCTGGCAATCCAGTCAGCGAGAGCGGAGCGGCGTCCGGTGGTGGTCTCGGTAGGTGATATGTCAGGGGGCGACTGATTGAGCAGGGTGAGAAAAGCCGGTTCGACCACTTGATCGCCGTCGCGAGTTTTCAGCTTCGTGGTCGCGGCGTGAGGACCCACGTCAGTCGAGATGAAAGCGCGGGGGAGTTCGTCCGGCTTGAGGTGATCGAACTTGGCCAGCTTCGCCTGGAGCGCTTTGTAGTTGGCGAGGGTTTCGTCCTTTTTTGCGAACTCTTTTTCCCAGTTGATCTTCTGCCACTTGGTATCGATCTGGCGCTGGACGAGTTGGGCGAGTTGCTCTTCGTAGGCGGTTCGCTGTTCGGCCGGTTTGTTAAAGACGGCCTGAATGTCCTCCGGGAACTGCTTGACGGTGTTGTTGGAATCTCCATCCAGCTTCGCTTTCTGGATCTCGCGGATCTCGTCACGAATCTCAGCGGTAGCCTTTTCCCATTCGCCGAGACGACGCTGGTAATCTTCGAGTTCCTCTTTCGTAGCGAGAGGGTGATTTTCCGGCCACCAGGTCGAGTTGAGGAATGCCTGGAGGGCGAAATGGTCCTTTTGCAGGATGGGATCAAACTTGTGGTCGTGGCACTGGGCGCAACCGATTCCAAGTCCGAGGAACACTTCGCCGGTGACGTTGGTCATCTCGGTCATGATGAGATCCCACTGCATGCGGGCGTTGCGCTGGTTCCATTCGTAAATGCCGAGGCGAAGAAAAGCGGTGCCGATCAAAGTTTCCGGATCGTGCGAGGCGAATTCATCGGCCGCTAACTGTTCCCTGACGAACTGGTCGTAGGGTTTGTCTTCGTTGAACGAACGGATGACATAGTCACGGTAGCGCCAGGTGTCGGGGCGGTAGCCGTCGGCACGATAGCCGTCACTCTCAGCATAGCGCACCACATCGAGCCAATGTTGTCCCCAGCGTTCGCCATAGCGCGGGTTGGCGAGCAGTTCGTCTGCCAATGCGGCAACCGCGGCGTCGGGATTCTCTTCGAAAGCGCTCACGAAATCCGCGACGGCCTGAGGAGAGGGCGGCAGTCCGTGGAGGTCAAAGTAGATGCGTCGAATCAGTTCGTGCGGGCTGGCGGCGGCTGCGGGCTTGAGATGATTCTCATCCAGTTTGCGGGCGATGAAGCGATCGATGTCGTTCCGGGCCCACCCATCCCCGGCGTCGGGAGGACTGGCTGCGGCGAGCGGCTGAATCGCCCACCAGTTTTTGTCATCTTCTGTGAAGCCGTTTTCATCCCGCTCCACCGCGGTGAAGGACTCCTCCGGCCAGGTCGCTCCGGCGGCGATCCAGGTTTCCAGGGAAGCCACCTGGGCATCGGTCAGGGCCTTCTTGGGCGGCATTTCGAAGTCGGGATCGGTTCGGTGAACCGCTTCGATGAGCAGTGATTCCTCCGGCTTGCCCGGGACGAGGGCAGGGCCGGTGTCGCCTCCTTCGAGAATGAGGTCGATGTGATCGAGGCGCAGCCCTCCCTTGGCCTTGTCCTCCCCGTGGCATTCGTAGCACTCCGCGGCGAGGAGAGGGCGAATCTTGTTTTCGAAGAATTTGAGTTGGCCCGTATCGTTCGCTGCGTTGGCAGCGCAAACGGTCAGGCAACAAGCGGCAACGAGCGGAAGTCTCATGGAGTGTCGGGGTGTTCGATCCACAGAGTCGGGGCGGGGGATGAGGGATGCTCTTTCGAGGCAAAGGCATGGACGAGACCCTGCTTGTCGAACTCCCCGGTATTGCGAACGATCAGGAAGGTGACCCGGTCTTCTGGAGACTGGCGGACAAATTCAGACAGGGCTTCCGATTCGATGTCGATGATTCCGTTGGATGCCCCCTTGGCGATGGTAAAATCGGCGAGCGGCTTAAACTGCTCCGGGTCGGGAGTGGCGCGAGTCAGCTCGGGAGAATTCTTCCAGGTCAGCGCGCTCTCGCTCCATTCGTGAAGAGATGGGTCGATGGCGCCGTAAACGGTGAACGCGGAATCCGGAACCAGCGCCGAGAATCCGAGACCACTGGATTCGATCTTCAGTGAAAGAGCCGCGTTGTTCGCTTCGCTGTGACGGCTCGCATCGAGGTCGAACGTCATCAGCATGCGGCGCTGATTGCTCGGGACGAGATCGGTATGTTTGACCATCAGCAACGGAAGTGAGCCGGTCGGTCCATGACTGTCCCCGTTGCGGATGAAAGCATCCTTGCCGCGGCCAATTGCGGTAGAGTACGCGGTCCAGTTTCCGGAACGACTCGAGTCCGGCTGCTCGCGTTTGACCTCTTCGTTCTCCGGGGTCGGGTCCGCTCCGAAATGGACTGAGCGTCCGCCGAGGACATGTTGCGCTTCCTCTTCGTTCTCTTCTCGGACTGTCACTTCGCCGTCGAAGACAAAGACATGAGCCCCCGCCACCGGGGAACTGGTCACACCGAACCGCGTGCCGAGATCGACGACCTCGAGTTTTTCAGTGTCGATCGTAAAGCCGTGCGCCGACTCGGGCACATCGGCGACCACAGATCCTTCGATGAGCCGACACTTCATGGCCGAGTCCACTTGCAGAACGGTCGGTGCCTCGAGCGTGACGGTGGCACCGCTGACGAATCGAATCGTGGCCATGCCTTCGGCGAGAGCGAGGGTTCCGGTGGTGAGGTCGGCCCCCTCATTCGTCGGCAGGTCGGAACCTTCCCAACGACAGTCGTTGGCCTCGACCAGGGTGGCGACGACCGGGGGTGCCGGTTCTGGTGAGAGAAAGAAACTGCCTGCGGCAATAGCCACTCCAGCGGCGGCGGCCAGCCAGGGAAGGAGGGAGGATCGCTTCTTCGGCGGGGAAGTTTCCAGGATCGAGGGCAGGCTGTCCCGCTCGGTCTGCAACTGCGCGTGAAGCCATCGGCGCTGCACGTAAAGCTCACGAAGCGCGTCGTCTTCGAGGAGGTCACGTTGCAGCGCCTCCCATTCGGCGTCGCTGAGCTGGCCGTCAAAGGAGCGGTCGATCCGTTCTTCCGGGCTCATGGCGTCACCTCCATTTGTTGCTGGATACACTGGTTCAAGGAGGATCGGATTCGGCTGAGCAGGCGATAGACGGCTCCCGGCGAGCGATTGGTCCTGCTCGCGATTTCATCGATTTCGCTTCCTTCAAAGTAGCGAAGTAAAACGGTGCTGCGTTGCTTCTCGGGCAGCTTCTGCAGACAGGTGTGAAGTGCTTCGGTGCGCTTGGCCAGCTGTTCGGATTGCTTGTCGATTTCAGCAGCGACGGCTTCCAGCAGCGCGGGGTCGGTGGAGTAGAGCGGTTTCCGTTTCCGGCTGCGCCGATAGTTGAGCACTTGGTTCAGGGCGATCTTGCGGGCCCAGGCGAGAAAGTTGGTTCCCGGTTCGAAAGTCTCGAACTGCTTCCATAACGTCAGGCGGCAGGCCTGGAGAATATCTTCGGCGTCCCCGGCGTCGACCACGAGGGTATGCACATAGGCAGCGAGCGATTTCTCGTTCTCATTCAAAAGCTGAAGATAGGTCTCAGCGTTTGGTGATGGATCCGATGACGGCATTTCGACGAGGGAAGGTCCGGGTTTCCTGAAATTGGACAAAAAACTCGCGGTTTTCGGAAGAATCCTTTTTGGCGCAATAATTGGATGCCGGAGGTGGCAGCGTCAGGATCTGCTCGAAAGTCGATTTTGTGCAAAAACGGGTCGAAAAATGCCAAATCTCACGCCTGTGAGGGGTTGGCGATGGCGGACTCTCCTTCTAAGATGTGCGCTCATGTCGTCAGGTGAATCGTTTGAATCCGTTTTCGGTAGAGCGCCCGAGTTTGTCTCGCGCGCTCCCGGGCGAATCAATTTGATCGGCGAACACGTCGACTACCTCGATGGCTGTGTCATGCCGATCGCGATTGACCGGGCCATCACGATTCACTTTGCGCGGGCGCGTGGCAGCCAAAGTCGGATCTGGCCGGAGGGCTTCGGACTCGAGGAACCGGTGAGTTTTGAAACGAATAACTTTTACCGCCAGGGACCGGATGGCGTTCAGTGGCTGAACTATGTGTTCGGCGTCATGGCCGGTTACCAGGACGACGGGCTCGTCATGCCTGCCTTCGACGCGTTCATTTCCTCCGACCTGCCTACCGGGGCCGGACTCAGTTCGAGCGCCGCGCTGGAGATGTCGGTGGCAATGTTGATCGAACGCCTTTCGGGAATGCAGAAAGACGTGGTGGAACGCGCCCTGATCTGCCAGAAGGCGGAGCATGAGTGGGCCGGGGTTCCCTGCGGAATCATGGATCAGTTCGCCAGTGGTGCGGGCAAGGCCGGCCAGGTGCTGCACCTCGATTGCCGGGACCTTTCCTTCGACTACGCGCCGCTGCCGGAGCGTGTGTCGGTGCTGACTGCCGATACCCGGGTCAAACATGCGCTGGGGGATGGCGAATACCGCAAGCGGAGAGAGAGCTGCGAAGAGGCGGCCGGCATTCTCGGGATTGATTCATTCCGCGACGCGACCTTGGCCGAGGTGGCGGCTGCCAAAGAGGAACTCGGCGACCTGCTTTACCGGAGGGCTCGCCATGCCGTGACCGAGATGCAGCGGGTGGAGGAATTTTCAGACGCTTTGAGAAAGGACCAGTCGGATCGCATCGCCAACTTGATGCGGGGCAGCCACAACTCCCTGCGGGACGATTTTGAGGTGAGTTGTGAGGAACTCGACGTCCTCGTCGACGCCGCCTACGAGTTTGGTCCGGAGCAGGGGTTGATTGGTTCCCGCATGACCGGTGGAGGATTCGGCGGTTCCACCGTTTCGCTGGTGAAAAGCGAGACGGCGGCGGCACTGAAGGAATACCTCGAAAAATCCTATCAACAAAAGTTTGGCCGCGAGCTCAATTGTTTCATAACATCTGCTGAGGACGGGGCCAGCTGCGAGAGTTTGTGAACCTCACTGGACTGATTTACTAACCAGAAACCCTGACACTATGAAATCCCTGACCCTTGTTTTACCCCTTGTAGCCATGAGCGTGCTGCTGAGCCCCCTGGATAATGCCGGAGCTGCCGATACGGTTTCCGAAGCCGTTTACGGTAAGATGCCTGATGGCGCTGAAGCCAGGGTTTTTACCCTGACGAATGCCAACGGCATGGAAGCCAAGGTGACGGAATACGGAGCGATTCTCGTTTCCATCACGGTGGCCGACAAGGACGGCAATTTCGCCGACGTCACCCACGGCTACGATACCCTCGAGGGTTGGCTCACGAACACTTCCTACTTCGGTGCCACGGTTGGTCGCTTTGGCAACCGGATTGCCAACGGCAAGTTCACCCTGGAAGGTAAGGAATACAACCTCGCCACCAACAATGATCCCGGTGGCATTCCCTGTGCCCTTCACGGAGGCATCAAGGGCTTCGACAAAGTGCTGTGGAAAGGGGAGAGCTTTGAAAATGACACCGACCGCGGGGTCAAGCTGACCTATGTCAGCGCCGACGGCGAAGAGGGTTACCCCGGCACCCTCACCACGGTGGTGACTTATACCCTGACCGACGACGATGAACTCATCTGGGAAGCCAGCGCGACCACTGACGCGCCGACCGTGCTGAACGTGGTGCACCACTCCTACTGGAATCTCAGCGGCGACGCGACGACATCGATCAACGACCACGAGCTGACCCTCTATGCGGATCACTACCTGCCGACCGATGCCGGTCTCATTCCAACTGGAGAAGTCGCACCGGTAGCTGGAACCCCGATGGACTTCACCACTGCGCACGTCATCGGTGCTCGCGTTGAAGAGGACTTCGAAGCCTTGAAGCTCGGCGCAGGCTATGACCATGCCTGGGTCCTGAGCGGCGAAAAGGACGGCGATTTGACCAAGGCTGCCCGCCTCAAGGATCCGGAAACCGGTCGCGTCATGACCATCGCCACCAACCAGCCCGCTATTCAATTCTACGGTGGTAACTTCCTCGACGGAACCGTCGAAGGGAAAGGGGGCGTGGCCTACCAGCACCGCTCGGCTTTGTGTCTCGAGACTGAGAACTACCCGGATGCCCCGAACAACCCCAAGGCGCCTCCCGCAGTTCTCAAGCCCGGCGAGACTTATTACCACAAGATGATTCACGCCTTCTCCGCCGAATAACCGTCAACCCACCCCCCCATATGACGATTCTCACCTTCCTATTCTTCACCGCCCTCGTCGGGGTGATTACCTATTTCCTGACGAGGAAAGATGATCACGGCACCTCGACCGGTTACTTCCTCGCAGGTCGCACTCTGACAGGAGGTTTCATTGCCGGCTCCCTGCTTCTGACCAACCTCTCTACGGAGCAGCTGGTCGGTTTGAACGGGGCCGCTTTCACCGACGGGGTTGCTGTGATGGCCTGGGAGGTGATAGCTGGTGCCTCGCTCGTATTGATGGCGCTCTACTTCCTGCCAAAATATCTGCGCAGTGGTATCGCGACGATTCCGGAGTTTCTGGAAAAGCGCTTCAATTCCACGACCCGGACGATCACGAGTTTCATCTTCATTATCGCTTATGCCGGTATTCTCCTTCCCATCGTGCTTTACACCGGAGCGACCGGCCTCATGGGAATTCTCGATCTCCCCAAGATTACAGGCATCGAGAACGAAACAACGCTGCTTTGGATCACAGTCTGGTTCATCGGAATTGTCGGATCGGTCTACGCCATTTTCGGTGGTCTTCGAACCGTGGCCGTTTCCGACACGATCAATGGTTTCGGCCTCCTTGTCGGAGGTTTTCTGATTACTATCTTTGCGCTCAATGCCGTGAGTGATGAAGGGATCTTCAAGTCACTCAGTATCCTCAAGGAGGAACACCCTGAGAAATTCAATTCCATCGGGGGCAAGGATTCTTCGGTTCCGTTTTCAACCCTCTTTACCGGCGTGCTGCTCCTGAACCTGTTCTACTGGACGACTAACCAGCAGATCATTCAGCGCACCTTCGGTGCCAGCACCCTGGCGGAGGGACAGAAAGGGGTCTTGATCGCCGGTTTGTTCAAAGTCCTCGCGCCGATCATTCTCGTGCTGCCGGGCATCATTGCGTTCCACCTCTATGCGTCACGCGAAGGGTTTCGACCGGACCACGCCTACGGCACCCTCGTGAACGATGTGCTGCCGCCCGGCCTGGCCGGTTTCTTTGCGGCCGCGATGGTGGGGGCGATTCTCAGTTCTTTCAACTCCGGACTCAACGCGACGGCGACGCTCTTTTCGCTTGGGGTCTACAAGTCACTCTTCATGCATGGCGACGTGGACGAGAAGAAAGTGATCAACAACGGCAAGCTGGCCGGACTTGTCATCGCTCTGTTAGCGATGAGCACAGCGCCTCTGCTGGCAGGTCAGGACAGCATCTTCGGCTACCTGCAGAAAATGAACGGGCTCTACTTCATCCCGATCTTCTCGGTGGTGTTGGCCGGACTGCTCTTCAAGCGGGTCAGCGGGAAGACCGCGAATATCGCCCTCGCCGGCGGGTGTATCATCCTTATCCTCGGTTACTTCGTGCCGCCTTTCACGAGCATTGCTCAGAAGGTTCATGACTTCCACTTCCTCGGCATTGTCTTTGCCACCCTCATGATCTTCCAGATCGTGATGAGCAAGGTGGCTCCCCGGTCGGAGCCCTGGGTTCATGAAGACTCAGGGGTGGTCGACCTGACACCCTGGAAATGGGCCAAGCCGATGGGCACCGGCATCGTCGTGGTGGTCCTGATCATCTACATTTCCCTGGCCGACTTCTCGGTGCTGAAGGACGATGGCGCCGAAGCTTCAGAGGAACCGGTTGTTGAAGCGGTTGAACCGACCGAAGCATCGACACCTGAGTGATTCCTTACGGTTGACGGTAGTCGGGTGCGAGTTCCGGCTGCTTCAGCTCATCTGTCTAGAGCCTGAGGAATCTCCGGCTCTCCCGTTCGTGGGTCAGTAGGAAAAAGTGATCGGCGCCGGGAATGGTAGCGTGGTGGTAATTGCCTTTGAGCAGCTTCCACTCCGACTTTTCCAGGGTTCGATCCTTAACCCAGTATTCCTGCGCGCCTGCGAGGATTCGCATCTTCGCGTTTTTGTCTTCAATCGGAAGCATGTCCTCGGGTGGATAGGCGGCCAGGCAAATGAAGCCTGAGTAGGCCGACGAGTTCCTCGCGTATTCCCTGAAGCCGCCGAAGCCTCCGGCGGAAAGCCCCATCAGGATAGGTCGTCGCAGGCGGTGCCCGATTTTTCCCTGCGCTTCGGCGAGGCACTCTTCAAGATAGAGCTGCGGCACTTCGGCCATGCTGATTCCGTAGGCCGGGCAAATGATGATGTGGTCACTGAACTGCCGGGCGAGGTAGTATTGATAGAGTTGGAAACTACCACCGAATCCGTGGAGGAAAAGGATCACCGGAGTCTGGGGCCCGTGGTGGTGGGAATGTAAACCGAAGCGAGCCCGTGATCGGGTTTCTTGTTGGAGAAGCAATAGGGAAGGTGAGTGGGAGCGGAACTGAAGAGCGGATCCTCCTCGATCTTGGCATAGAAGCGATTCAGACCATTCTGCAGCGAAGTCATGTCGGCACCGCGAATGTTCATGGATTCGCCCCCGAGAAAGGCGAGTCGCATCGCGGCCGGTTCCGACATCGATTCCAAGCCCATCCGGACCAGGGAGATGATTCGTTCCTGTTGCTCTTCGAGCTCAGGCGGCGGGGAGGCGGATCCGGTTTTCCATTCCAGGGTCGCCAGCTCAGCTTCTTCAACCGTGGCCAGCGAAAGGGCGGAGAAAGTCAGGGCGATCAGGGCGGAAGCGGACGAACGCCATGAAGGCTGATTAACCGGCTTCTGTTCCGAAAATCTGGAGAAGGCCATGCCCGAGTTTAGATCGAGATCCGGGGCGTGGTAAATTGAAAAGCCTCGCCGCGTCAGTCGTCTCCCGATTCGTTGGAATGGGCTGCCAACAAGTCGCTTGATAGGTATTCCCCGTTAAGATACCCCCAGGAGAGAGCACTGATCGCAGAGGCTTTGAGACGTTTTTCATGCAGGACGTCGGGCAGGGGCTGATCCGGTTTCGACGTGCCGGGAATCAGTCCCGCTACCTGGCCGTTGCGATGAAACTCTCCCTGGTAGAACAGCGTCCGGTCGCCCAGGCAGGTGACACGGGAACTGGAGAGTTCCCAGAAGGGCTCACCCAGGGTGCAATAGGTCGATTTTTCAGGAAGCACCAGCTGGGCGAGGCTCGAGAGGATGTCCATGTGAGAGCCGTACCACTTTGAAAAATCCACCGAGGAATCGATAACCTCGTCATTCCAGAGAATAAAAGGCACGCGAAATTCGTAATTCGTCTTCAGTCGCAGGCCAGTGTGATCTCCAAAGAATACGAAGAGGGAATCCGGATACTGTGCTCTCAGCCATTCCGCCATCTCGCCCATTTTCTCGTCCGCGTAGAGCACATGGTCGGCGTAGTAGGATTTTTCTTCGGGGGTTGAGCCGACGAAGAATTCGAGAACGTCGGAGGAGGTTGATCTGTTCGCTCCCAGCTCTTCGATCGGCGCATCGTAGGGGGCGTGGTTTGAAACATTGAGAAAGGTGACGAAGTGCGGTGACCTGAGGTCCTCCAGTTGGCTTCGGGTCCAGTTGAAGAAATCTCCATCGTTCACTCCCCATTCATTGGAGGGAATGTCGGGAGCCACATCGGGGCATCCATAGAAGTGTTTGAAGCCATAGGCTTCACAGGCGTCCCCCTTGTTTCCAAACTGTCGGCGTGAGGCCGCGAAGAAAATCGGGGTATAGTCGGCTCGTTCCATCACCCTGGGCAGGGTATCCAACTTGAATCGTTCTAGAGCACGCGGCACCGGGTAGCGGAATTGAGCGGCTGAGCCGGTCATTGTTGTGTGAATGGAATCGATCGTAGCGCCGGTGGGAGCACTGAAGTAGGGGACGGAAATTCCTTCGTCGTGAAAGCGGTTGAGGTAGGGGGCAACAGCTTCAAGGTCAGGGTGAGAAACGAGATCGTATTCGAAGCTCTCCAGGATGAAGCAGAAAATGTGGGATGGTTGCTTCTTGATCCACGAAGGGCGGGAGACTTGTTGGGTTGCGAACTGATCGGGAGTGCAGCCGAGGCGATCGCAGATTTCAGCGTATGCTTCCTCATGGTGCACCTCGCCGTCGCGACTGAGGATTCGGTGATAACCGGTTTGCTGGGCTCCGGAGGACACCTGTCGAGCGAAGGCGACGGTCTGGTATAATGGCGTGGTGGAAACTTTGACAGGGTGAAAGTGATCGGCATCCTTCACGCTTGGGTTCAGGGCGAGGACGATGGTGCCTGACACGAGCATCAGGGAAGCGATGATGATGCAGGGCCAGAGAGTCGGGCGCCAGCAACGGGTGTTCTGGGAGTTGACCCAGAATCCGAGAGCGATTGATGCAATCAGCGTCGCGAGAATGGCCCAGTGAATCTGGTATTTGGCACAGGCGAAGGTCCACAATGCCGGAAGGTTTCCCTGGAAAAGGCCGAGAATCCTGGCTTCAATCTCGGTGCCGAATTCACAATACATGATGATCTGAGCCGTCTGGATGACGATGCTCACGGGGAAGAGGAGTGCCGCGTAGACCTTTTGGAGGAACCGAAAGCGGATCAGGCATAGTGCAGGAAGCATGACCGCGACGAAGGAGGCACCTCCCGTGGCAGCGAGTAACATCAGGCGAAGCCCTAAAGCATCGAAGGGATGCTCAGTGAGATCAAGAAACGCAGGCAGAAAGAGACCGACCAGCAGGGGGATCAGGCAAAAAAGCACGAATGTGTAACAGGCCAGCTTGCTTAGCCACGCGCGTTGCGCCGGATCTTTGATCAGGAGTTCCGGGGAGGTTTTTGAGGGTTTTGTTATAATGATTATAAATAAACATGATATTTATAAATCGCAAGTCTGCACTAACATTCTTTCACAATGCCAAACTATCAGGAGATAAGGACTAAATATCAGGTTCCCAGCTTCTTCTTGAGGTAGTCGCTCGTGAGATGCTTCAGCATGTCGAGAGGCTCGCAGTTCGCGTCTTCGCCGTAATCGATGAGACCGACTTTTGTGGCCAGTTTTACGGCAGCGCGATTCAGTTCGGCGGAACGTTTGCCGATACCGATGAGGGCGCCGCCCATGGAGGCACGGACGGCATCCGGTTCGTTGTCGATGTCCGAGGCGATCTTCTCGATGCAGCCTGAGAAAAACTCGTCGAGTTCCTCTGCGTTCTTTTTGCTCTTGGAGAGCTCATAGATGAGACCGTAGCCACACTGCCGACGTTGCTTTCAATCCAGTCTTTCGCCAGCTCGAGGGCAAAAGGAGCTTTTGGCAGGGTGGCGTCACAGGAACTGAAAACGTGGGTCAGCATTCCGGCATCAACTTGCTCCACCTGTTCCTCGGCCTGTTCCCGGGTCAGTTTCTTCGGCTCATCAATCAGCAAGCCGACGATGCGGGCGTCGTGATTGTTCGTGTTCCACAGCTCCAGGGCCAGCTCGTGGTCCCGTCCCACCTGCTTGGCGAGTTTTCTCAGTTGGGTCAGCCCAATGCCGAAGTTTTCGAGGCCGCCGCGGTTATCGCCAAGTTTCTCCCAGTGGACGAGTCCGCGTTCGTTGGTGTTCTCCTTGAGCAAGGTGAGGACTTCCGACTTGGTCATGAAGACATGCTAGCGACATTCTCCGCCTGGAGTAAAACTCAATCGGCCTAAGTGGACGTGTTGTAGATCACCGGCATCTTGCCTTTCCACTCGTTCCAGAGTTTTTCATCGTGGATCAATTCCGCCATGAAAGCAGCCACATTGATCCGGCTCGTAGTTCCGGAATCGAAGATGGCACTGCGAATCGGGGAGGGGTGCAGTTCGTAGTCGGTCACCTCTGATGCATTGATGAGATTGTCAGGGCGAACCACGGCCCATCCAACCTGGTTTGGATGATTGACTGCCCGGGTTCGAAGAAAATCAGCGGCCGCCTCGTTATCGGCGTGAGGAGGCAGGAGCGCTTTGAGCAGGGCGATGACGCAGCGTTGAGCGGCTGACACCGGTTCGTTGAGATCACGGTTGGACACGCCGGCCGATCCCATCAGGATGAGTTTGAGTGGGTCATCGCGATCCAGGGTGAGAGACGCTTCCGTGAGTTTTCTCACGGCATCAGTCACGAGGCGGTAGGGAGGGCCGAACATTCCTTTGAAGGACAAATTGTGACCGAGGCAGGAGACAGCGGAGTCGCAGTCTTCGAGATGTTGCGCAAACTCATCCACCGAGAGGTCGGATATCGAACCCGGGACCACCTCGAGGTCAGGATGAGTCTGGAACTCAACGGGAATATTCTCGGGTGTGCGGACCAGGGCTTTGACCTGGCGGTTCCGCTTTATCAGTTCTCCGATCAGGGGACCACCGGTGGCGCCGAGCAAGAGAGTTTTTATCGTGTTCGCCTAGACAATATGGATGGACTTTAGATTCGCTCCGGCCTTGTCAGTTAAATTAGGTGGCGTGTTCTGAGGTTCATTTCGTGGGCTATCTCGCTTTTGAAGGCGAGACCTATCCTACATGTTGAAGCGTTGAAACAATCAACAAGCGAACCAAACAGAACACGCCATGAATACAA
>JABSSQ010000487.1 GCA_013213905.1 Verrucomicrobiales bacterium
GCGGACGTGGAGGGTGGCGCTGTCAGTTTCGCCGAGCGTGTTGACCATTTCTCCGCGGGCGATGAACGCATTGCTCCGGTTGGTGACAACCATGTGCTCGTCTCCAAACAGGTCGTTCGCGAATTTTTCGAGGGCATCGCCTTCAGGTGCCTGCTGGATGATGACGATATCGGGTTTGAGAACGGCGCTGATGCGAAGATTCTCCTCCATGCCTTCTGCGTTAACATTGACCACCCGAAGTGTTGTCAATTCTTCGGGCAGGCTGCTGGCCGGAGGCAGAAAGAGCTCCCGGATCAGGGAGCGTGGTTCCTCGGACAGGATAAGTCCGCTGGCCAACCAGATGGAAAAGACAACCGCAGCGAACGAACCCCGAAAACAGATCCAGGAAAGAAGGGAGACGGTCATTCCGAAAGCAGCCCAGGCCCAGATGGGAATCAGGGTGATTGCGACCATGGAGTCCCATCGATTGAGGAAGCAGATCATGACCGCGATGAAGAGAATAAGCAAAAGCGCGGGGACAAGCGTTGCCAGGGTCTTTTTCAGGGATCGCCACATACGTCGTATTGTTGAAGGAAGTTAGCTCAGGATGCTGAAATATCTTGTGAGAATTGATCCCTTGCACAAGTGGGATTGCTGAGTTGGTTGGGCGCTATGCTGGAAGATCTGAAAGAGGAAGTTTTCAAAGCCAACCTGTTGCTTGTCACTGAAGGGTTGGTGCGTTTGACGTGGGGAAATGTGTCGGGAATTGACCGCGACAAGGGCTTTTTTGTGATCAAGCCAAGTGGCGTTTCATACGACAACCTCAAACCGGAGGATCTTGTCGTGCTCGACCTCGAGGGTGAAGTGGTGGAAGGAAGCATGCGTCCTTCCTCTGATACGCCGACTCACCGCATTCTCTATCGTGAATTTCCTGAAATCGGAGGTGTGACTCATACTCACTCCGTCAACGCGACCATGTTTTCCCAGGCCGGGGTGGAGTTGCCTTGCCAGGGCACAACGCATGCCGATCATTTCTACGGCAGCGTGCCGGTGGTCCGTGAACTGACCCCCGAAGAGGTGGCCGAGGACTACGAAACCAACACGGGAATCGCCATTGCGGAGTGTTTCTCCGAGCGTGGTATCAACCCGATGGAGATGCCGGCATGTTTCCAAAAATTTCACGCCCCCTTCACCTGGGGCAAAAATGCGATCGATTCCGTGAAGAACTCGGTCGCGCTCGAAGTGTGCGCGCAGATGGCGATGGGCACCTGGAGCCTGAATGCTGATCAGCCGGGCCTGCCGAAACACATCCTCGACAAGCACTACCTTCGCAAACACGGGGCGGGTGCTTACTACGGTCAGGGTTAGTCGCCCTTGGCGTTCGGGAAAGCACAACGTTCGAGGAGCAAGTCGTAGACTTCGGTAGCCTCAACGGTGGAGCTGCCTCTTCGTTCGGAGAATTTCCCGATCAAAACGGGGTGGTCTTTGACGTCCCTGGGGATTGCTCCGTGCGATCCCTTAACGAGGCTGGCGTCGAGAGGGATGACATCCATCAGGATGCGGAAGCCAAGCATTTTGCGAAGTAGCTTGCCCGCGATCTTGAGCTTGGGAAAACGAATTCGCGGATCGACGAAGAGTTCAACCGGGTCGTAGCCGGGCTTGCGATGGATGTCGACGCAGCGCGCGTAATCCGGAGCCTTGCGATCGTTCTTCCAGTAGTAGTAGGTGAACCAGCTGTCCTCTTCACTGACGGCGACGATGTCTCCGCTGCGCTCGTGATCGAGACCGATTTCCTTGATCTGATCGCCGGTGTAGACGGCGGCAACGCCTTCGGTTGCCAGGACAGTCTCGGCCACTTCAGCGCGGATGACCGGATCGTTGACGTAGATATGACAGAGCTGATGATCCGGAATCGCAAGAGCCTTGCAGTTCCCGGGATCGAGCACTTCCCGCTTCAACTCATCGCGCCAGCTGATCCAGCCTTTCTCGCGAAAGATACGGTTCAGGTGGATGGGGCGATCCACCGCGGTGATTCCATATTCGCTGAGGAGAATGACCTCAACGCCGCGTTTTTCCAAATGCTTCACGAGATCGGCGACAACGTCGTCGAGTGCCAGGAGATCTTCGCTGATCACGGGTGAATCCGGCCCCACGCGTTGGAGATTGTAGTCGAGGTGGGGGAGGTAAACGAGATTCAGGTTGGGAGAGCACTTGTCTTCAAACCACATCGCAGATTTTGCGATCCAGCGGGTGGAATCAATTCCTGCGTTGGGCCCCCAAAAGGCGGGAAAGGGGAACTTGCCGAGCTTACGCCGCAATCGGGTGCGGAGTTCCATCGGCCAGGTCTGGATGTCGAAAACCTTCTTTCCGTTCGCGCAGTAGATCGGGCGGGGAGTGACCTGGTAGTCAGCTGAGGAATACATGTTGTTCCACCAGAAGACCTTGGCGCAGGTGTATTCCGGATCGTAGTCGTCACGGATCTGCTCCCAGATTTTCCGCCCCTGGACAAGGTGGTTGCTCTGCTTCCAGCAGCGGTGCTCCGCGTAGTCCCGGTCATACCAGATATTGGCAACAATGCCGTGATCGCCGGGAGTCCGTCCGGTCAGGAAAGTTGCCTGCATCGACGAAGTCACCGCCGGTAACGTCGGTGTTACGTGAACGAGTTCATTCTCTTCCCGTTCCAGGAACTCGGAAATAAAGGGAGTGTCGACTCCAATATGCCGGGGGGTCAGACCGACAATGTTGAGGACAGCGACTCTCGGGGACTGGGTAGTACGTTTGCTCACAAATGCGTTGGGACTTTCGCCAAGCTAC
>JABSSQ010000488.1 GCA_013213905.1 Verrucomicrobiales bacterium
TAAACGATGCCGTGGGAACCTGTAGAAGTGATGTCGTTGAAACGTGAATTTGTGGAGTTTGCCAGTGCTGAGGGAGCCAATCTTAGTGAGTTGTGTCGGCGGTTCGGAATCAGCCGGCCGACTGGCTACAAATGGGTGAAGCGTTGGCAAGCGGGCGGGTTGGCTGAGCTGGAGGAGCGATCACGGCGTCCTGAATATAGCCCTAACCGCTCAAACGAAGAAATTGAGCAAGCCGTGCTGGCCATACGAGAGGACAATCCGGTATGGGGAGGCCGAAAAATCCGCCGTCGAATGCTTGATTTGGGGCATTCAAAGGTACCGTCAGCCAGCACAGTCACAGCAATACTGCGTCGGCACGGCAGACTGAGTGCTCCGGTAGCAGGCAAAGCCCAAGGGCCCTGGAAGCGCTTCGAGCGATCCGTTCCCAACGATCTCTGGCAAATGGACTTCAAGGGGCACTTTGGGACAGAGGCCGGTGAGCGGTGTCATCCCCTGACGGTGTTGGATGATCATAGCCGCTTTAACCTGGTATTGAAGGCGTGTGGAGATGAACGAGGTGAAACGGTGCAAGCTTCGCTCACTGAAGCGTTCCGCCGCTATGGGCTTCCCGCCCAAATCTTGTGTGACAACGCCCGGCCGTGGGGAGCGTTGGAGAGTCCATCGGGGCACACTACACTTGGAGTCTGGCTTTTAGAGCGAGGAGTTGAAGTGATCCATGGAGGTCCCTATCATCCCCAGACTCAAGGCAAGGAGGAACGCTTCCATCGCACGTTGAAAGCCGAAGTGATCACGCAGCGCACGGTATGGCGTGACCTTCACCACTGCGACCGAGCGTTCAAACGGTGGCGGGAAAAATACAATCATGAACGACCGCATGAATCACTCGCTGACGAGGTCCCCGCCAAAGTCTATCAACCAAGTCCCCGCGCGTTACCGAGCATCATAGCTGAGCCCGAGAGCCATTACCTGACTGAGGATGAACTGCGCAGGGTGAAGTCCAAAGGTGAGATTACCTATCGTAACCACTTCTTCTACATTGGGTCTGCGTTCATCGGGAAGTCTATCGCGCTGCGGCAACTCGGCGAGCAGGAGTGGGAGGTTTACTACTGCTGGAAGCGATTGGGAAAGATCGACCTGAAGGCGGCAACCAAAGCGAAATATCGCTACCACAAGCTGCAGCCATGACCTGCCTCTCGGCTACAGCCTTGTCGCTACGCGCCACCGCCTCTGGCGGACGGCTTCCACCGAGAGGCAGGTCATGGGGAACGCAGTTCGAATTAAAGAAAAGTGTAAACGATGTCCCCGAACAGGTGTAAACCTTGTCTCCGGCCTTTACAGTCCTCGACCGGCCGCGAGTTAAATTGAGCATGCGAATCCAATCGGCCCGTCGGGACGCCGGGCCCTACCTTCCTCAAGGCTTCGATCCTGCATAGAAGACCACGATCAAAAGAATCCAAATGATTCGCTTCCTCGTCTTCGACTTTATTTCTGGAATCAGGGGCTCTTGCGATGGGTCGCGGGTTTCCGATCCATGCGAACGAGTTCAAACGACGAGAAGCGTATGCTCTTTCCTGTGATCACTTCATCGACAGCCCTCACCGGTTTGTAAACCGCATCGGCCACCGTCCGGATCGAAAACGGACGCCCCTTGACGATCACCGCAGGATCCAGGGGAAAGACCAGCATGGACAGCGAAACTTTCCCGGTAACCGGGTTCTTCCAACGCGAAACCTTTCCCAATGGTCTCAGGTAAAAGTAGAGGGAGACATAGATCAACAAAGCCGCCGCCAAACCCCACATCCATTTTCTCTTAGCTCTCCGACTCATGGCAAGTTAGCGGGCAGCCTGGTTTTCAGAGGTAAATGTCTGCGAATGATCATCCGGGCCCCGCTGATATAAAGAGAAGTCTTGCCCGCAAAGGCCACCTCGTCATTCACCAGGTTGTCGATTTTCAACAGGGGTGAGTAGAAAACTTCCGCCGCCGCCCGAAACGGATCGGGCTCGGGCTTTGAAACCGTCCGGCCAAAGGTCCACGGCTGGATGATGTGGAGATCCCATTCCGTGAAAGGAAGATCATACTGGCCACCCACCGCCAGCGGCCGCAAAGCCAGGTAGCTTCCCGCATAAACCACCAACACAACACCCACCACGAACGCGATTCTCTTCCTGGACACCGCGCTCATCTCATCCTCAATATTCTCCCATGTTCTTGCCGACGCTGGCGTCGGTCCACCAATAGAGAATGCGTCCGCAGTTCTCGCAGTAGGCGACCTGCTTTTCGGCGCGAACGTCGACCACGGTGGATTTCGTTACCTTCATATGGCAGCCCTGGCAGACTTCGTCGACGAGCCCGACCACGGCCATGCCGGCCTTGGCTTTAAAAAGACGATCGTAAACGTCGAGTAGATCAGGATCGACCTCCGCGGCCTGCTCGGCGCGGGCGGCCTTTTCGGTTTCGACATCTCCTTCGAGCTTGATCTTGAGCTCGCCGAGATCCTCGATCTCTTCCTTCACCGACTGTTCGTTTTCATCGAACTTGGCGCGA
>JABSSQ010000489.1 GCA_013213905.1 Verrucomicrobiales bacterium
GCCGGTAACTTCATTTCTCCGGCGTATTTCTCCCGCCAGCCTGCGTTCGAATTTTCGGAGCTTCGCCTCCTCTTCTTTCACGTTGAGCACGTAGTTTCGCTGGCGATACACCCGGATGTTGTTCTCGAGAGCGGCAATGATGGAGGCGTTGTCGTAAATGCCACCGTCGAGATCGCGAATCAGTTTGCCCGGTTGGCAGTAGCTCTCCCACTGGCAGCGGATTGTCCTGATCCAGTAACAACGAACCTCTTCGGGTGTCAGGATGCGGTCGCAGTTGGGGATGACGGGCAGTTCAGCCGGCTCGTAGCCACTCGCCGACTGAGGAATGATCGCGGCTGCGGAGAACAGCCACATGAGGAGCCATGGTTTCATCGGGAGGTTGGACTCCCGGTTATGGCGCCTTATTCGATTTCGTTGGTTGCCAGAAGCCGCTCAATCTGAGCGTGATTGAGATCCCATGCCTGCTGGATGTGATCGGAGCGAGTTTTCCAGAGGGCAGCGTCGTCGGGGACGAGTTGGTAGTTCATCACGGTGAACATGCGATCACGCAGCAGGTCGAACTCTGCGGTGGTGCCGGATTCATCCTTTCCGGTGACCACGATCTTCTTTACGACATCGTTTTCTTCGTCGGAGAGGTCGGCCTGGATCTTGAGCCATGATTCGATAGCTTCGTGCGCGACGGCCTGGTTGAGTGAGGCCCCTTTTTCGCGAGAGGCTTTCATCACGATTTCAATACCGGGGGACTCTGCCTGGGCAGCGTTGAGGATCAGCTGTCTCGTGTTCGCGTCGATGTTTTCCATCGTGGTCATGGCGTCGACCACGGATGAGGAAATGTGAATTTTCCGGATCACGGGCAGCACCTTCACCTTCATGATGTCAGTGGGACGAATGACCGGCTTGATTTCAACTTCGCCGTCGAGATTGGCGACGCGCTTGAAATAGCGGGAAAGCTGTCCGCTGGTTACCGCCCGGCTGTTGCGTTGGAGGACGAGAATGTTGTGATTGAAATCGAAGTAGAAGGCGGCGCATTCGGCGAAGCCCTCTTCCTGTCCCATATCGACGGCCGTGATCCGTCCTGTCAGGTCGGCCCGGAATCCGGCCGGAGCCATCGAGATGCGCATGATGTCTCCGAGGTAGCCGTCGTCTGAGAGCTTGCCGCGAGCGAGACGAATCCAGTCATCATCGATCTCGATGTTGCGCTTTCGGCTTTCAACCGGTGTCTGGTGAAGGTCGCGGAGGATGGTTTCGAGATCCTTGGAGTCGGCGATCTCAACCGTGAAGAAATCGATCTTGGCGGTCTTGTTCATGTGCGTTCGTTGTCGGGGCGGGTGTCCTAGCCTTGATTCGAATCCGGGTCAACGCCATCGCGTATCAAACTTGCGCTCCTCCTGCGTAAATCCGGCTTTCTTTGCAGAAAGGATCCATTGTGCGCGATGGGGCTTTCATGGTTGGATATTGGCTCTGTCGTCATGAAAACTCTCTCAACGATTTCTCTAGCGGCCCTTGTCTGGGTCGGAACGCTCGTCCAGGCGGAAGATAACCGCCCTAATATCGTCCTGATCATGGTCGACGACATGGGCTGGTCGGACATTGGTTGCTACGGCTCGGAGATCGAAACGCCGAACATCGACCGGATCGCCGGCGAGGGCATGCTTTTCACGCAGTTCTACAACAACGCCAAGTGCACCACGACACGAGCGTCTCTGCTGACCGGATTGTATCCTCGCAACGGAGGGAAAGGACAGTCCGAGTTGATCACCCATGAGATGCTGACCCTGGGTGAGGCAATGCGTCACGCGGGCTACCAGACCGGGATGTCCGGGAAATGGCACAATGGAAAAACCGAGGGCACGATTCCTTTTGATCGCGGTTTTGATGAGGCCTACGGCCTCTGGGACGGCTGCTGTAATTTCTTCAATCCCAAGATCCCCGATCCGGAGTTTAAAGGTGGACGGGTGCGTCCTTTCGGTCACAACGAAAAGTTCCTCGAGTTCGATGATTTTCCAGACGATTACTTCACCACCGATGCCTTCACCGATCATGCCATTGAAACGATCAAGCGTTTCTCAGCGGCCGGTAAGCCGTTCTTTCACTACCTGCCCTATACCGCGCCTCATTACCCGCTGCATGCGAAGCCGGAGGATATCGCGAAGTACAAAGGCAAATACGCCGAGGGGTGGGACGTGTTGCGGCAGAAGCGACTCGCTCGCCAGGAAGAACTTGGTCTGATCGACGAGAACTGGGCTATCGAGGAGCGGGACAGCCTGGCGAAGCCCTGGGAAGAGGGCCAATCCAGTGACCTGGAGTGGGAACAGCTACGCATGGAAGTGTATGCCGCCATGGTCGACAACGTGGATCAAAACATCGGGCGCCTTATGGATGCTCTCGATGAAGTTGGAGAGGGTGATAACACTCTGATCCTGTTTCTCTCCGATAACGGAGCCTGCGCTGAAATGCCGGGCGGTAACGACACAGCGCAAGTGCCGGGGCCAAAGGAGTTTTATTCACACGTGGGTCCAGGATGGGCCACGGCACAGAACACTCCTTTTCGCCGCTTCAAGCAATACTGCCATGAAGGAGGCGTCGCGACGCCGCTGGTAGCCCGTTGGCCTGAAGGGATTAAGCCGGGGAGCCGAACTGACCAGGTGGGGCACATTATCGATTTCCTTCCGACCTTTCTCGAAATGGCCGGCGTGGAGTATCCTGACAAGCATCCTGATTTTGAGAAGCAGACCCTGCCGCTTGACGGGAAATCGCTCCTGCCGGTGCTCAAGGGCGGGGAACGTGAGCCTCACTCAGAAGTCTTCTGGTACTGGAGCGGTAATCGTGCCGTTCGTCAGGGCGACTGGAAATTAGTCTACGACCGCCACGACAAGCGCTGGTTCCTTTTTGACTTTGAGAAGGATCGGGTTGAGGCAAACGACCTCGCTGCTGAGCATCCGGAAGTAGTTCAGGAGCTCACTGACAAGTGGAATGCCTGGGCAAAAATGACCGAGGTAAAGCCGAAGTGATCAGCCCTGAGGCGCGCTGTGGATCTTCGCTTCCGCCATGATAGCCGACATCGTTCCAGCCCATGTCGTCGGACATGAAGATCACGATGTTCGGAAGAGTGGAGCTGGCATTGGCACCCGCGGCCAAGAGAGTGGCGAAAAGGAAAAGCAGTAGATGGGCTGGGACTTTCATGGATTCCGTTCAAGTGATGAAACCCTGGTCCACTCAAGAGGATGGAAGGGTGATCGCTTCATCACACCGCTGAAATGTGCGGAGCCGGAAAGCGTGAATTTCGGGCATGAAGGCTCTTCTTTGCGCAGAATGGGGGGCTTTTATGGGGAAATTGACGTTTTTGCGAA
>JABSSQ010000049.1 GCA_013213905.1 Verrucomicrobiales bacterium
ATCGCCCGCGAGACCCAGCTGAAGCTGCAGGCTTTCGGGATCGATCTCTTCACCCAGGATGAGAACAGCCTGGAGCAGCGTCTCCTCAAGGCAGTTCGTGATCTGGATATCTACCAGCAGGACCTCGAGCGTCAGGCCAAAGCGATTCGTTCGCTCTCTGAGTCTTTCCTCGGCTTTGTCCAGTCGGCTGAGGCATCAGAGGCGCAGCGCACTGCTGCTCTCAAGGCTATCGAAGACGCTCGCGGCGCGATGTCCGCAGGGGCGGTGGTAGAGGAGGAAGAGCGCGGTGATATTTCCAATTCACGCGTCGTCAGCATCGACCCCGAGATCGGTCTCGTGGTGTTTGATGCCGGCCGCCGCGAAGGGCTTCGAATCGGCACGCCGATCACGGTGCTTCGCGAAGATCGCCCCATTTACACCGCCATGATCGTCGACGTTCGCGAGAGCATCGCCGGGGCGGTTTTGCAGACCAAGCTTGATGAAGCATCGGAGGTCGCCGTCGGAGACGGAATCCAGCTTCAGCCTAATCATTTCAATTTCTAAGAAGACTAACCATTAATAAATCCATGGACGTCACCTCGACTTATAAATTCGCTCGCATCTCGGCCCGCAAGGCCCGCGATGTTGCCCGGGAAATTCAGGGCCTTCCGGTTTCGGAGGCTCTCGACCTCCTGAACTTCACGCCTCGTAAAGGTGCTGAGCTGTTCGGTAAGACCCTTAAGACGGCGCTTGCTGATGCGGAGAACAACTTTGAGCTGGCCGTTGACGGTCTCTACGTGAAGAGCGCTATCGTTGGTGAAGGTCCGACCTTCAAGCGATTCAAGGCTCGCGCCCGTGGTTCTGCTTCCGCCATCATGAAGCGCACCAGCCACATTACAGTGGTCCTGAGCGACGATGAAGTGGTCGAAAAGGCAGAGAAAAAAGCCAAAGCTCCTAAGAAAGCCGAAAAGAAGGCTGAAAAAGCCGCTCCGAAGGCAGAGAAAGTTGACGAAAGCGCTGATGTAGCGTATGACTCCGCCCCCGCTGAATCGGACGATCTTAAAAAGCTCACCGGTGTCGGCCCCAAGCTCGCAGAGAAGCTGAACGCTGCCGGAGTAACGACTTACGAGCAGATTGCGAACTGGTCGGAGGACGATTTCAACGCGGTTAACGAGGAAGTTTCCCTGAAGGGTATCGAACTCGAAACCATTGCCGCTGAGGCCAAAGCTCTTCAGGAGGAGAGCAAGTAATTAAAGAACGATTCACGGGAATTAATCATGGGACAGAAAGTACATCCGATCGGATTTCGCCTGGCAGTCAATAAGGACTGGCAGTCCAAGTGGTATGCTCCTCAGGGCGAGTTTGCTGACCAGCTTCACGCCGACCTGAAGATCCGCCGCTACCTCGATAAGCGCCTCCAGAAGGGTGCCGTTTCCAAGGTGGTGATTGAGCGCGCCTGGAACAGTGTTCGTGTGACTCTCCACACTTCACGCCCCGGACTTATCATTGGTAAGCGCGGCGCTGAGATCGAGACCATGACCAACGATATCTCCAAGATGTGCGGTGGTTCCCAGGTGAAGATCGACATTTACGAAATCCGCCAGCCCGAGCTCGACGCTTCCTGGGTTGCTGCGCAGGTGGCCACTCAGCTTGAGCGCCGTGTTTCTTTCCGCCGCGCCATGAAACGGGCCGTGCAGACCGCCTTCGATTTCGGTGCTGACGGCATCCGTATTCGTTGCGCCGGTCGTCTTGGTGGTGCTGACATTGCCCGCGCCGAGCAGTATCGCGAAGGTAAAGTGCCTCTTCAAACTCTCCGTGTCCCGATCGACTATGGCTTCGCTGAAGCTGAGACCGTTTGGGGAATCATCGGTGTTAAGGTTTGGTTGAACAAGAAGGAGCTCACTCCTGAAGAAGCTGCCAAGCAGCAGAGTGGTGGCGGTCGTGGCCAGGGTAATCGTCGTCCCGGCGGTCCTGGTGGTCGTGGTCGCGGTCCTGGTGGTCCCGGAGGTCGTGGTCCTGGTGGTCCTGGTGGACAGCGTGGAGGCGGTGCCCCTCGCAGCTAAGTAGCAGCTCAATTTGAATTTTTATTAATCTAATACAGAGGAAATAAGTTATGCCTTTGATGCCCAAAAGAGTGAAGTTCCGCAAGACTCACCGCGGAAGCCGTGCTGGAAATGCCCAGCGTGGAACCAAGGTGAGCTTTGGGGAGTATGGCCTTCAGTGTCTTGGACGCGGCTGGATCACGAACCGCCAGATCGAGGCGTGCCGTATTACGATCAACCGTTACCTCAAGCGTAAAGGTAAGGTCTGGATTCG
>JABSSQ010000490.1 GCA_013213905.1 Verrucomicrobiales bacterium
AGCCTTGTATGGGCAGTTGTTCGCACAATAACGCGTCCCGATGCAACGGTTATAGGTCATTGCGTTAAGACCGTCACTGGTGTGAACCGTCGCGTTAACCGGACAAACCGTCTCACAAGGAGCACTTTCGCACTGCTGACAAGCAACAGGCTGAGGAATCATCTCGACCTGATCGTCATCCACACGACGCTTACCGGGAGTACCATTGGAAGTCCCCTGATCCGAAACCGTCTTGTAGTCAGTCGGACTGGTGAAATAGCGGTCCATGCGGATCCAGTGCATTTCACGACCAGCAAGCACCTGGTCCTTACCAACGATAGGAATATTGTTCTCCGCCTGGCAGGCAATCACGCAGGCGTTACAACCGATACAGGAATTGAGATCCACGGTCATCGCCCACTGGTGCAGCGGATCGACCACGAACTCGTGACCCGGAATGACACCGATGAACGGATCCCCCGGATTCTCGGCATTCTCAAAATCAGGCCCCTTATAGAGAGAAATATTCTCAGGGATGTGGTGATCCATACCCTGGTGCTGAGCAAAACCAGGATCTTTCTCCAGCATCTTAACCGTGCCTTCACGAGCAATGGCACGACCTTCCATGCTGTAGTGCTCAGCAGTCAGCGCCAACTCATGCTTGGCACCAGTCGCATTGAGCGTCACTCCGGAAACAATATACGGCGCAGCCGTCGTCATCAGCGGATAGGCATCGAACCCGACGCCGCGGCTCACGGTACCGTCAGCAAGGTCCCCGTAGTAACCCACCGGGAGGCTGAGCACAAAATCGGCCTGACCGGGAGACACCAGAACCGGCGCCTCAACCTTTCGATTACCGACGGAAAGTGAAACAAGATCGCCATCTTCGAGATCAAGCGATTCGGCGGTCAACTGGCTGATCAGAGCCGCATTATCCCAGGTCAACTTAGTGATGGGATCCGGAGCCTCTTGGAGCCAGCCATTATTCGCGAAACGACCATCGTAGGTGGCACCGCTCACCGCGAGAGCAACCTCGAGCGCCTCAGGGTGAGGCAGATCAGCAATCTTGAGACCGGCAAATCCACCGATGGAAGCAGGATCAGCCACCTCCGACCTGGAAGGAAGACGCTTACCCTTTGCGTAACCATCCCTTAGTGCCTGACTCCAGTCCTGCAGACCGGCAGCAGCAAAGGTTTCTTTCACGGAAGCAAGTGCTGCATCTTCAGACGCCTCTTCACCCAGCAAGGAGAGAAGGAAAACATTCTCAGACACCCCACCCCAGAGAGGATCAATCATGGGCTGCTGAACCGAGTAGACTCCGTTCAGGCTGTAATGATCACCCCATGACTCAAGGTAATGAGTGCCGGGCACGTGCCAGGTAGCTGCCTTGGCCGTTTCATTTACGGAATAGCCAAGATGCACCACGGAACCGACCTGCTCGAGAAGATCTCCGAACCCAAGGTCGGAAGGAGCGTCAAAAACAACATCGCCCTCATTGAGCACGAAGAGCGTATCAACATCTCCCTTTTCAATGGACTCTGCGAGCTCAGCAATACCACCAAGCTTCGGCAGATCGTGCTGCACGAGCGAAATATGATTACCGTAAGCCCCAAGCGCCTTGTTGATAGCAGCTACCAGGACCTGAACCTCCCGCCCCTGGCGCGCACCGGCAACAACAACGGAATCAGCCGCGTGCGCAGCAAGGTCGATCGCACATTCCTCGATCCACTTCTTATCGTAGACAGGAACCACCAGTTGAGAAACAACCTCGTCAGCAACCGCACCGAGAGCAGCATCACCCAATTTTTCCGACAACTTCTTAGCCACGAGAGCCGCAACCGGGAGAACCTGAGAAGGAGCGATACGATAACGGTGATCCGCCATACCACCCGTCAAGGTGTAGGCCGACTCAACCGCGTAGAAACGACCAATCTCGTCGACATCATCAACATCACGAGTCTTCGCGAACTCAGCAGAGGAATCTTCACCGATCGGCTCCAATCCCAGGAAATCGCTATCGAGACCAAGAATGCGCTTCGCCTTGGAAAGATTCACGACAGGGAGAACTCCCTCGCCGTAAAGCTCTCCCCAGGCAGCGTGGGCACCGGCCGCTTCGAGAGCTTCGTAGCCGTAAAGTGACAGACCGGGATAAGCCTTGGCGACCTTCTTCAGCAACCCGTTGCGAGTCGGAGAGGTCGACCGGGAAACCAGCATGGCAACCTTCGTGCCGGATTTCGCCTCGCGAAACGCAGCCAGAAAAGAAGCTTCAAAAACTTCAGCAGTGGTCTCGCTACCACCCGAGAGATAACCTTTGGAGCGATCCTGATCATAAAGATCAAGGATCGATGCCTGCGTATAAGCAGACGAACCACCCTCAACATCAGGGTGAAGGCGATTTCCATCCACCTTGGTCGGACGACCTTCGTAAGTCGTCGCCACGAGCGGATCACAACCAAGACCACCCAAACGAGGCTTGGCGGTTGAATAATAGAGCGCCTTGCCGGGCACAATCCATTCAACATGCTCATTGAAAGGGACAAGGTGACGAACAGGACGACTACAGGCCACACCAAAACCTGCCAGAGCGGTTGACGCCCCCATGAGCTTCACGAAGCTCCGGCGGGAGGTTTCGTCCATTTCCAACTCAGCAGCACCCTGGGGGAACTCACGCTCCAACCAGCCCTTGAATTCATCAGAACCTTCAAGCTCACCGAGGCTACGCCAGTGCTGTCGAGACGCCTCCGGCTCAGCAGGATGTTTCCACTTACGCTTCATTCGATCTAAATCTTCCTATATCAACGGTGACAAGCCGCGCAGTCCTGCGGCGGATTGATGTTCCAGGCATGCTGCAGGTGAGCTCCGACCAGGTCCTGGCCCCACTTCTTACCGGCATCTGCCTTCTTCAGCTCCTCAACGTCACCTCCGGTCTTTCCGGCGATGTAGGCATAAAATTCATCAGGATCGAGATCGTCCGCAGTCCAGTTAAGGTTAGTCACCTCATCAACCGGGCGAAGCGCCTTCTCAGGATTGCGGTGACACTCCAGGCAGAAGCTCATGCTGAGCGGCTTGGCATGGTACACCACGGGCATTTCATCAACATCACCGTGACACTCCTTACAGCTGACCCCACGATTCACGTGAGCCGAGTGGTTGAAGTAAGCGTAATCGGGAACCTCGTGAATCTGAACCCACTTGATCGGTTCTCCCGTATACCCCTCATAGTTCTCATCCATCGCCACGCGCAGCGGCTCCAGCTTGGGAGAATCAGATTTTACCTTACCCGGACCGTGACAGTTCCAACACACCTGCGCCGCAGGAACATTGGAATGCGGAGAATTCTCCACAAAACTGTGACAATATCGACAGTCCATGCCGAGTTGTCCGGCATGGAGACTGTGGTCAAAAGGAATTGGCTGCTGCGGCATGTACCCCACACGTGTGTGTTTCGGTGTCCATGAATACCAGGCGAGTGCGATCACGCATGTGCCGAGAGCACCGACACATACCGCAATCTTAACCGCCAGCAGGTTCGTCCAACGTGGAAAAATGTTACCCATTTACTGATGCGAAGCCGCCCCACTTAAGAGCTTGTGAAAAATTTCACAAGCGTTTTTTTGGAGATTTCTGCTTCATTCCCTTCAGTTGTCATTACGCCGTGATGACAGCGGAAGACTCAAGGTAAACTGGAGCCAGAATTTGCCA
>JABSSQ010000491.1 GCA_013213905.1 Verrucomicrobiales bacterium
CACGACGCATCAAAGGGAAGGCGGCGATCACCTATCACAATCACTCTCCGGATACCCTCGAGTTCCTCTGGGTCTACCTCGACCAGAATATTTTCCGCGAGGACTCCATCAAGGAGCGAACTCTCGAGTTTGGCGGCATCGGAGGCCGGGGGCCCTCCACCTCTTCTCCCGGAGAGGGCGAACCGGCAAAGATGAGCTTTCACGAGCTGCGTCGTCAGCAGGGTTTCGCGGACCGGGACTACGGATTCGAAATCCTGTCAGTGACGACCAATGACGGAGCCCCCCTCGATCACACGATCGTCGGCACCCTGATGAGGCTCGATCCCGACGCCTCTCTTACCCCTGGCAAATCCACCACCTTCACGATCGCGTGGGAGCATAACATCATCGAAGAGGATGCGATCTGGGGACGCTCCGGGTATGAACATTTCCCCGATGATGAGAGAGAAGGCGGCAACGACATCTTTCTGCTCGCCCAGTGGTTCCCCCGCATGGCGGCCTACACGGACTACGAAGGTTGGCACAACAAGGAGTTCCTCGGCCGCGGAGAGTTCACTCTCGAATTCGGTGACTACGATGTATCACTCACGGTCCCTGATGATCACATCGTTTCATCGACAGGCATACTGCAGAACCCTGACGATGTCTTAACAGACACACAGAAGGAAAGACTGCTTGAATCTAAGAACGCCGACCGACCGGTTTTTATCGTGACGCCGGAAGAAGCGCTGAAAAACGAAAGCTCTCAGCCGGAAGGCACCAAGACCTGGCAATTTTTCGCTGAAAACGTGAGGGACTTCGCCTGGGCTTCTTCCCGAAAGTTCATGTGGGACGCGCAGGGTTACCAGCAACCGGACGCAGAAATCGAAACCGTTATGGCGATGTCTTTCTGGCCCAAAGAAGGGGGGGACCTGTGGAAAAAATATTCCACGCCGGCCATCATTCACACCATGGAAGTCTACGGGAGATTCTCATTCGCCTTCCCCTACCCCGTGATCCAGTCCGTGAACGGTCCCGTCGGAGGCATGGAGTATCCCATGATCACTTTCAATGGCCCCCGAACCACGCTTCGGGACGACGGTGACCGGACCTACACCATGTCGGAGAAACTATTTCTCATTGGAGTCGTCATTCACGAAGTGGGGCACAACTACTTCCCCATGATCGTGAATTCCGACGAACGTCAGTGGACCTGGATCGATGAGGGCATCAACAGCTTCCTCGACTCGGTTGCTGGCTATGAGTGGGATGCCGACCTGCCTTGGTCGGGTTCACTGCCAAGGGACCTTGTCCCTTACATGATCAGCGAAAACCAGGTTCCTATCATGACGCAGTCGGACTCCATCCTGCAGTTCGGGCCCAATGCCTACGGCAAACCATCGGCGGCTCTCCACATTCTTCGCGATACAGTGATGGGTCGTGAACTTTTTGACCACGCACTTAAAACCTTTTCGCAACGCTGGAAATTCAAGCGCCCCACTCCTTCCGACTTTTTCCGAACGATGGAGGAAGCCTCCGGAATCGACCTCGACTGGTTCTGGCGGGGATGGTTTTATTCGACCGATCATGTCGACATTTCCATCGATCGCGTTTACCAGCTCAAACTCGATACCAAGAACCCTGACATTGATTTTAATCGTCGACGGGAAGAAGAAGCTGACAAACCGGCCAAGGTCGGGGTGCGCCTCAATAAAAAGGCAGAACTCGAGACTTGGGTTGATCGTCACCCCGACATCAAGGACTTCTACGACGAGAACGACATCTACACAGTGACCAATAAGGACCGAAATGAGTATCGCAGCTTTCTCACGGGCCTCGAAGACTGGGAGCGTAACGCCTTCGAGAGAGCCCTTAAGGAAAACAAGAACTACTACGTGCTCGAGTTCTCAAACCTTGGAGGTCTAGTCATGCCGATCCTGCTCGAAATGGAATTCAGCGACGGGGAAACCAAGAGGTTGAACATCCCGGCCGAGATCTGGAGAAGAAACCCGGAGAAGGTACGAAAGCTGATTATTCTGGATGAAGAGAAGGAGTTGATCAGCGTTGAGGTAGATCCCGACTGGGAGACGGCTGACGCCACCGTAGAGAACAATTCCTATCCCCGCAAAATCATCCCTTCCCGGGTTGAGGCCTACAAAAACAAGCGTACCGGGATGACCCGCCGTGACCTTATGGAAGACAGCAAAGCCAAGCTGAAGACTGATGCTGACGAGGAGGAGGAAGATGAAGAACACGATCAGAATGAAAGGGACGCTGAATAGAAGGTCCTCTGCTTCCCTTCTCTTGCTCCTGTGGTCTTCCGGAGCCGGCCTTCTCCTCTCACTTTCGGCTCATGAAGAGAAAACCCTGCTGACGGATGTGTTCTTCAACGAGAGAGCGGGGAATCTGGAAATCGCGCATCGAATCAACATTCACGATGCCGAGCACGTGCTTCGCCGTCAGAAGCAACTACCCGATAATTTAATCGATTCCAAAAAGGCTCAATCGCTCTTTGCCGACTACGTGACCAAAATCTTTCAGCTGACGAACAAAGACGGATCGATCATCAATCTTTCCCTGGTTGGCCAGGAAATTGAAGGAGGTCACTTTTGGGTCTACCAGGAGATTCCTATCACGCGACTACCCGGGAGAGCATTCAAGATTCAAAACTCGATTCTGATCGACGAAGTCAAGCAACAGACCAACACCGTCAACGTCCGCTTCCGGTCTCATGTCAGCACCTTTGTGTTTAAGGCCGGGTCTGAGGCAAAGCTCTATGAGCGGCCGGAGAACTAGCGCTTCCTGAAGTAATCCTGTTCAGGGAGATGAATGAACGGAGCCTGCCTATACTCTCCGGAACGCCACGAGTTTTAACGAACTTTTTCCGCAGTTTGCTTCGCACCCCGGATCTCACGCTCGCCTCGAAAACGGTGTCCCGCGATTTCGTCTCGGGAACCGGGAAGAGCGCCATTTGACCACAGGTTCTAATTGACTGAGGCTCACCGTTGTAATCCCTGAGGTTTTGCCGGTTTCACTTCACAGCTTTCTGATCGCTTCGTCCCTTGCTCCGCTTGCAGTAGGCTTTGCATCCGCGGAAGACGCGACGTCATCACAGCTTCGTCTCGAACTTGAACAAATAACTGTCGAACAAGAGACGCTTCCGCGTTGGATTTCATCGGAGCAACAGCACGGTCGGTTGGGCTTCCACGGATTCCCTTCGAAATTCAACTGGATCATTCTGGATCTGGGTGAGACCGTCCGCCCCGAGGAGATTGTGCTCTTTCCCGCTCGCTCGCCGGCTGACTCGGCTGACCAGCCCCTCAGCGGGTTTCCTCCCGAGATTGAAGTGGAACTATCGCAGGACACTTCCTTCGAGAATGCGGTGAGGATCGCCCGCTGGCAAGAGGCTCTGCCGGATGAAGGCATGACTCTCCCCATGATCAGACTCCCGATCGCAGCCGACGATCAGGCCCCGGGGCGTTATCTGCGTCTGCGGATTTTTGGAGACCGGCAGAGGAGCAGTGACCAAGGGCGCTTTTTCAGCCTCGGTGAGATTGTGGTGTTAGAGAAAGGAATCAACGTGGCTTTGCAGACGAAAACCGAAACCTCCCGGGATATCGACAACGCCCCCCGCTGGCAGGCGGAGAATCTCACGGATGGATTTCTCTGGTGCCTGCCGGGCCAAGGCCCCGAAGTATCACCCCAGAACGGATTTCACAGTGGTATCGAAAGCACCTCCCGGAGCAACAAATGGGTCGAAGTGGATCTGGGAAACTCTTTACCAGTCGATGAAGTTCACTTGATCCCGGCACACCCACGGGATTTCGCTGATACAGTGGGCTTCGGCTTTCCTCCCCAGTTCAAAGTCCTGGGGCTATCGGGCAATGGACAGGAACGAGTGCTCTTTGCCTCCGGCACTGACGGGTATCCAAATCCAGGTGCTGCCACCGTCATGCTGCCGGCTGGCGCCGAGCCCATTCAGCATATCCGAGTCGAATGCCCCGAACTCTGGCAGCGCACCGGCGACTATCTTTTTGCCCTCGGAGAACTGCAGGCGTGGTCGGACGGAGAAAATGTTGCCCTCGGGAAACCTGTTCATGCACTTGATCAGGTCGAGTCAGCCAGCTGGGACAAGACTGCCCTGACAGATGGCTATTCAAGTCGGCGAAATCTATTGTCATGGAAAGACTGGCTCGATGGTTTGAGTCGTCGGGAACAATTGAAGAAACGCTCTGGCGAAATCGCCGCCATCCTTGCCGAACGCTCCATTCAAACCCGGCGACGTTGGGTGATGGGTGGCGTCATCGTCACGATGGTTTTGCTGGGAGGACTCTGCATCGGCCTCGTCTGGCAGAAAAGGCAGGCGGCACGTTCCCGGGAAGCCCTGCGTCTGCGCATCGCTCACGATCTGCACGATGAACTGGGGGCGGGTCTCAGTCACCTGGCCCTGCAAAGCGATCTGGCCCGCCGTCAGCTTCCTGAGGGGGAACCATTACGCGACCGATTAGTGGATCTTTCCGCCGACGCCCGGAACACGCTCGATAATATGCGCGACGTCATCTGGTTGCTGGCCCCGGCGACTGACAGTTGGCACGGCTTTCGCGACCGAGTCGAATCAATTACTGAACGCCTGCTCGAGGGAATCGAACACCGCTTCGTGGTGGATGGCGAATTCCCGGCAGGTTCGCCCCCGATCGAGTGGACCCGCGAATGGGTATTATTCTTCAAAGAGACTCTGACCAATGCGAGGCGTCACGCTGATGCCGAAGAAATCATCGTCCGGTTGACGTGGCAGCCGCGACTGCTCAGCCTTCAGGTGCAGGACAACGGAAAAGGCTTCGATACAGAGAGCCCGGTTCTCGCTGACGGTCTGGGCATGAAAAGCCTGTATCGCCGCGCCGCTGCGCTTGGCGGCAACATCGAAATCGAGTCACAACCTGGGACAGGAACTCTAATACGCATGGAAGCGCCGTTTTGAATTGGAAAGCAAAATGAGCCCTACCCCTGACACACCCACTATCTGGATAATCGAGGATCATGACGCCTTGCGCGAATCGCTCCGTGAAGTGGTAGTCGAAACCGCTTCTGCCGAAGTCATGGGCTTTACCTCCTGCGAGGCGGCCCTCCAAGTGAAACCATTCCGAATTCCCGACGCGCTCATCCTCGACATTGGATTGCCGGGCATGAGCGGCCTTGAGGCGATCGGAGCATTCAAAGGGCGCTATCCGGAACTAGAAATCATCATGTTCACCGTCCACGATGAGGCCGAGCGAATTTTCGAAGCAATCTGCGCAGGCGCCTCCGGCTACTTGCTCAAGTCCGAACCTCTCGAGCGCATCGCCACCGCTGTGGCGGAAGTCCTGCGTGGCGGATCACCGATGACACCGGAAATCGCCCGGATGATGCTGCAACGGTTCAACCAGCTCGGTGCCACCGCTCCGAGGACAGACCTTTCCGAACGGGAGCGCGACGTCTTGAGCGCCATGGTCGACGGCCTCGCCAAAAAGGAGATCGCCGACCGACTCGATCTCAGCATTCACACCGTCGACACCTACACCCGGCGCATCTACAAAAAGCTGCACGTCAATACGCTCGGCGGGGCTGTGGCCAAGGCGCTGCGCGAAGGGCTGGTGTGATGCATTGTCCCGATTTCTCGGGACATGACCTCGGTAGGATTCCTGTTACAGTGCCTGCCATGAACCTCTTGCCAACGCTGCTTCTAACCACCGCTCTACCGGCGGCAGCGCTCGTGGCGTCTCCTGATTTTGAAAAAGACGTCGCGCCGATTCTGGAGCAATCCTGCCTCTTCTGTCACAACGCCCACGAAGCCAAAGGCGACCTCGACCTCTCTACCGCAGAAGCGGCTCTTGGCTATACAGGAAACATCATCCCGGGGGCCCCGGAAGCCAGCCTCCTCGTGGAGGTGGTGATTGGTCCTAATCCTGACATGCCCAAAAAGTCAGCCCCACTCAGCCCGAAGAAAGTCGAAACCTTGCGCCAGTGGATTGCAAACGGAGCCCCCTGGCCGGAAGGACGTACGCTGGAATACAACCCCGAACGCGATCTCAACTGGTGGTCACTCAGGCCGCTGGCAAGGCCGGCAGTCAGTGATCGGTCGTCATTACTCAGTGATCAGTCGTTCACAGAGACACCGAATACGGATCACCGACCACCGATCGCTGAGACCAACGCGGTTGATCATTTCATCAACACGAAACTCGCCGAGAAGAACCTCCTCGCTCAACCGCCGGCCTCGCCGCTCACCCTGATTCGACGAGCGACTTACGATCTCACCGGCCTGCCGCCTACGCCGGATGAGATCGATGCCTTTCTTGCTGATCCGGATTGGCCAGCGTTGATCGACCGCTTACTTGACTCCCCCGCGTTTGGGGAAAAGTTCGCCCAGCACTGGCTTGATGTGGCTCGCTATGGCGAGACCCATGGCTACGATAAGGACAAGCCAAGAAACAATGCCTGGCCCTACCGGGACTATGTGATTCAGAGCTTCAACGAAGACAAACCCTTCTCTCGCTTCGTGAAGGAGCAGGTCGCTGGTGATGCCCTCTATCCGAACCGCCCCGAGGCCATCACCGCGCTCGGCTTTCTTGCCGCTGGCCCCTGGGATTTCATTGGTCACTGGGAAGTGGGCGAAGCCAAGCTCGACGGGCGCATTGCCAAGCACCTCGACCGCGATGAAATGGTCTCGGCGGTCTTCAATGTGTTTCAGAGCACCACCGTGCAATGCGCCCAGTGCCATCATCACAAGTTCGACCCCATTCGAATGGAGGACTACTACCGGCTGCACGCCGTCTTCTCCGCCGTCGACCGGGCCGACCGGGTCTACGAGGGCCTGCCCCCCGAAGACAAGAAGCTTAAGAACGAGCTGACGGGCCGAATCAACGCGCTCAAAGTCGAACAGGGCCAATTGACGAGCCGGATCGATCAGCTCGTCGCCGCCAAAACCTCAGGCCTGAATCGCCGCATCGCCGAGCTGCGCGAACGCTACGGCACCGGAGACCGGCAGAAACCTCAGTTCGGCTACCACAGCCAGATTTCCAAAAACCAAAACGAAGAAAAGTGGGTGCAACTCGAGCTCAAGCCGTCACGAGCCGGCAACCAGATCAAGCTGATCCCGGCTTTTGACAACTTCGCCGGCATCGGCGCCGGTTTCGGCTTCCCCATACGCTACCGGGTAGAAGTTTCGAACACGGCAGATTTTTCCGAAGGCGTGCGCACCCTTCTCGATGCGACCGCGAGCGATCAGCCCAATCCTGAATCTGACAACATCGCCATTGACGGTGATGGAAAATCGTTTCGCTTTGTCAGGATCACTGCCACCAAGCTTCGCGAACGAAAGAAAGACTTCATCTTCGCACTCGCGGAGATTGAAGTCTGGACGGAAGGCGACACCCAAAACCTCGCGAAGGGCGCCATCGTTACGGCCAAAGACAGCATCGAAGCCAACCCTCGATGGGGACGCGACAATCTCGTCGACGGCATTTTCTTCAAAGAGATTTCAAATCCGGACGCGTTGACGGAGCTGACTTCCTTGCAGGAACAGCTGGACCAGATCAAGAAATCCCTCCGCCCGAAAGACACCGATGCCCGTCTCGCCGAAATTGACAAAGAACTCAAAACGCTCACTGCTGACCTCAGGGCCATCCCCAATGGTCGGCTCGTCTACGCAGCCGCCACCCATTTTCCGAGAGGCGGCCGCTTCACCGCCACCGAAGGCAAACCACGGCCGATTCACCTGCTCCACCGCGGTGACCTTCGGTCCCCCGGCGATGCCATGACACCCGGGGTGCCTCCGCTCTGGGAAGGCGTCGAACCGGTCTTCTATGAGGCAAGCGACGCTGGCTCATGGGATGAAGGCCACGCCCGCGCCAATCTGGCGGAGCACCTGGTTCGCCGGGACAATCCGCTCTTATGGCGCTCCATCGCCAACCGGGTCTGGCAGTGGGTCATTGGAGCCCCGCTCGTGGGTACCCCCAACGACTTCGGACGCGGCGGCATG
>JABSSQ010000492.1 GCA_013213905.1 Verrucomicrobiales bacterium
GATTCGTCTGCTGAGCCTTTGCCGAGTGTTCGAACCCTGGTTGAAATTCACCAGAAGAAAGCGCAGTGCGCGTCCTGTCATGCCCGCTTCGATTTCATCGGACTGGGCTTGGAGAACTTCGATGCGATCGGCATGTGGCGGGATGAAGAGCTCGTGACCGAAGCCGAGATTTTTTCGAACCTGAAGAATCCCAGGACGAAGAGGAAGCTGTATCCCGTCGACGCCGGTGGGGAGCTACCCAACGGGGAAACTTTTGAGGATGTGCACGGGTTGAAGGCGGCGCTGATGAAAGAACAGCGCACTGTCGCCGGTTCAGTCTTCGAGGGGCTGTTGTGTTATGCCCTCGGGCGCGATGTGAGTTTCACCGATTTGCCGCTCATTGACGCGGTGCTGGACGATCTCGAAGCGGATCAGTATCCGGTTCGGGAGTTGGTGAAGCGAGTGGTCACCAGTGAACCCTTCTTGTCGCGATGAGAGGTCTGTGCAGCCTTCTGATTGCGTGCGCTCTCCTTCCGCTGGGCGCGATCGCCCAAGACGTCCGCCAGTTCACGTCGTCGGACGGGGTGACGATCAAAGCCAGCTTTGTCTCCTTCGAGGACGGCAAGGTCACGATCCGCCTGGCGAAGGACGGTAAGACCTATACGGTCCCTCTCGAACGGCTTTCCGCAGAGGATCAGACCTTCCTGGTGAACGGCGCGACTCAGACCAATAACGCTGGCGTTTCAACTCCGCTACCGAACGGCGCGACTGATGCCAATAGCGCCGGCGTTTCTACTCCACTACCGAACAGCGCGCCCCATACCAACAACGCTGGCGTTTCTACTCCGAACTCGATCGAGCCGTTCTTCGAGAATTACTGCTACGACTGCCATGATTCGCTGACGGCGAAGGCGGATCTCGATCTCGAAGAGTTGACCCGCTCCATCGTCGACAGCGCCGATGCCTTGAACTGGCAGGACATCCTCGATCAGCTCAATTCGGGCGAGATGCCGCCCAAGGATAAGAAGCAACCGACGGACGAGGAGCTAGCCCTGGTGGTCGGCGATCTGACCGAGTTCTTGCAGGCGGCGCAGGGGGTGCTGCGGGACAGTGGGGGCGAGATCGCTCTCCGGCGCATCAACCGTCGTGAGTATGAAGCTACCGTCAAAGAATTGCTGGGGATTCGCATCATGGCCGGGAGGTTGCCTGATGACTCGAGGGGAAGGTTTGATACGATCGGGCAGAATCAATCGCTCTCTTCCCTTGATCTGGAGAACTACTTCGAGCAGGCCCAGGAGGTCGTTCGCACGGCGATGCACTGGGCGGTGCTGCCCCGGGAGGAGGCCAAAGTGAATCGGAAGGATGCGTCGGCGGTATCGAGAGGACAACAGAAGTTCTACGGGATCCTGGAGAAGGTGCAGAAGGTGCATGATACCGATCGCTCCTACAAGGAAGTGGGCCTGACCGAAGACGAATGGAAGCGATACAATCGCGGTTCGAAAAAGTATCCCCGGCATGCGAAGTATGACGATCGGGGAGGCCTCGTCGACTACTACTTCGATAACGTGGAGTATCACGCCCTGGGGCGCATGTTACCGATCCGGAACGGGTTCAACCACATCGGGATGGGGGTTCAGCGCGACGCCCGGGCCTACTACCGGCTGCGAGCCTCCGCAGGAGTCGTCGACGGAGTGGAAACTCGACGATCGATTCGCATGACGGTCCCGAGTGGAAACCTGTATGCCCAGAACGGAAAACCAATCGGTAGTTTCTACGTAACCGGGTCGATTGAGGAGCCCTCCACTCACGAGATGGTGTGGTATCCGGAATTCGAAGACGACTTCAGGCCGGCGACAGATGAGGAGGCGAGAGGGAGGGGAGTCACCTTCCTCGAAGATCGGCGCGGTGGCCCGGGGAGGGCACAGCTTTTTCAGTACTACTCCTCCATCGAACCCGATGCTCCGAAGGAAACCATCCTGTTGAGGTGGATGGAGGCGGAGGGGCCTTTTTACGATGAGAAAAGCCCCTTCGAAACCTTGGTCGACACCTACCAAGTTGCCACCGCTTCCGATGAAGCACTGGATGAAGTGGCAGGAGTGTTTCTGAAGCAGTTTGCCACGGCCGCTTTTCGAGGGCGCGAGGTGTCGGCGGAGTTTTTGACGAAGTTGCTAGCCTATTACCAAACGCAACGCAGTGACGGCAAAAGCTTCCGCGAGGCGATGGTGGATCCGCTGGCCCTCATCCTGTCTTCGCCTCGCTTCCTCTACCTGGTGAATCCTGACATCGGCGAAGAGGAAGGGACTCGTGCCCTGGACGCGGTCAGCCTCGCCAACCGACTGGCTGCGTTTCTCTGGAGCGGGCCACCCGACGCAGAACTGATGCGTGTCGCGGCGGACGGTTCGTTGCTGGATGACGCGGTCCTGCTGCAGCAGACCGAGCGCCTGTTGAGCCATCCGCGAGCGAAGGAGTTTTACGAGGGATTTATCAGCCAATGGATGCATTTGAAACGTTTCGAAAGCGTGGGGCTGAGTTCCCGCTTTCTTCTTCACTACACCGATGCCTACATCCTTTCCGCGAAGCAGGAGCCGGTGGAGTTCTTCAAAGCCCTGGTGGAAGAAAATCTGCCGTCAGCAAACCTGATTGACTCGAACTTTGTCACCATCGACGGCGTGCTCGCTGCGAAATATGGCCTGACGGATCACTACACGGGGGACGGGTTTCAAAAAGTCATCCTGCCCGCCGGCTCGCCACGAGGCGGGTTGACCACTCAAGCCGCTTTTCTCGCGATCGGGACGATGGGTGATCGCACCTCACCCGTCATTCGCGGCTCGCTGGTGAAGGAGGTTCTCCTCAATGATCCGCCCCCGCCACCGCCGCCAAATGTTCCTGAGCTCATCGCATCCTCGGACGATCCGCTACCAAGCGTTCGAAGCCTGGTCGAACTTCACCAGAAGAAAGCGCAATGCGCATCCTGCCATGCCCGCTTCGATTTCATCGGACTGGGCTTGGAGAACTTCGATGCCGTCGGCATGTGGCGGGACAAAGAGCTCGTCACCAATGTGGAGTTCTTCCACAAGCTGAAAAATCCCAGGGCGGAGAGAAAGTTGTATCCCGTCGACGCTAGTGGCGAGCTGCCAGGCGGCGAAACTTTCCAGGATGTGCACGGCCTGAAGAAGGCACTGATGAAAGAACAGCGCACCGTAGCCGGTTCGGTCTTCGAGGGGCTGCTGTGCTATGCCCTGGGGCGCGATGTGAGTTTTACCGACCTGCCGCTCATTGACGCGGTGTTGGATGACCTCGAAGCGGATCAGTATCCGGTTCGGGAGCTGGTGAAACGAGTGGTCACCAGTGAACCCTTTATGCAGCGGTAGAAAATACATGAAAAATAGCGAGCCGAAGCTATGTCCAAACAGGCTTGACGGGATGGAAAGCCACCTCTAAAACATACCAACCATTCGGTTTTATTTTTGAGTAACATGAGAGATCTGAAGCAATCGCGAGCGGTGCAGACCCGGAAAAAGATTCTACGGGAAGCGGCACAGTTGTTTGCTCGGAAGGGTTTTCATGATACCAAGGTGGACGAGCTGATTAAGGCGGCTGAAGTGACGAGTGGGGCGTTCTTCCACCATTTTAAAGGCAAAGATGACCTGGCGATTGCGGTCATTGACCATCACATGGAGCAGCGTGGCCGGACCCTGGACCGGATTGAGAAGGGATTGCCGGAACCCGACGGAAGCGATCCATTGGAGCTTGCTTTTCGGCGATTGGACGCGGCTTGCGAGATGGTGGTTCGGCGAAGAAACCGGAAAGGCGGTTGCCTGATCGGGAATTTGGCCACGGCCCTGAGTGACACACGACCCGAGTTTCGCAAACGGCTGGGAGAGTGTTTTGATGAGATGGCGGCTGAGTTTGAGATTAACCTGGCCGAGGCGGCGGCGGATCGCGATCTGGATGTGGATTCCCGGGAGATCGCACGATACATCGTCAGTGTGATTGAAGGGGCGATCATGCTCAGTCGGACCCAACGGGATCTTGGTTTGGTTCAGCAGCAGATCCAGCGCTTGAAGGAAGACATTCGACGCTCGTTTCAGGCCGAGGTGCCTCGATGAAACTACACATTCAATTTCCCAAAATATTTACCTATAGAAATAAGCACCGCATGATGAAACAAGTAGTAACAACTTCCGGTCTCCTGCTATTGCTGGCGACGATGAACGGAGCGGAGCCACAAGGGGCGGCATCTGAGAAGAGCGAGCAGCCTCTTTCGCCTGAAACCGAAATGGCGATCATGCGGGTCATGAATCTGGAGAACCGCATTCAGACGCTTCAGACGGTTCCGGCAAAGATGACCGATAACGAGTTGGCAGACCATTTTTCCGGGACCTGGATCTGCTTCACGACGATGCGGCTGAATGGTCAATTGGGCCGGGGGATCATGCAATTGAACCTGAAGCAGGAAGGCGATGAACTCACGGGTGATGGTGGGCAGCTCAAGCATCCGTTCGACCCACCCTCGACGATTCGTCCGATCGGTACGTGGTCCAGCCTGACGCCGTTCATTGGCCAATTCAAGAAGGCGATCAAGGATGGCACTCACCACATGGCCGTGATCGAGAGACAGGGTGTGGGCAGAGGTACGTGGGCGACCTTTACGGCCGTCCTGGCCGGTGATGGCCGCACCGCACGGGGAACCCTCGTCAACCGTGGCGGAAACTACGGCTTGATGTTCATGGTCAGGCGGGAATTCCTCTCGGATTTTGAGCATTTGCTCACCGAGGAAGGGCGTCAGGCAGAAGCGAAGCGCCGATGGATCGGCATTGAGAAGCTTGAACGTGTTTTGGATACCGGGAGTATGGATAAGGCACGCATCGATTGGTGGAAAAAGGACAAGAATAGAGACGGCAAAGTGCATTATGCCGAATTCCCCCAACCGGACTGGAAGCGAGCCAATCGCAACGGCGACGATGTCGTCGACTGGGCTGAGGAAGTATCGGATCGCGTTCTCAAGAAGTTAGCTCAGGACGGAGACTTCTTAGCGAAGCATGGCAAGGACTCGCAAAAAGAGTGGTCGTCGATTTATGCCTGGGGAGTCGCTCACCCGGGTTTTGAAGAGATCTTCCACTTCGTCGATTGGGATCGAGATGGCAAGATCACCCCGGCGGAATACACGGCTTTTGAGGATCAGTTAAACGCTTACAACGATCCCAACTTCCCCAAAACCAACCAGGATGGGAAAGCCCGCGAAGACCTTCTATCGAACGAAGATGCGGGAAAGAAACCGAAAGCTGTCACGAAGACGAAGCCTGACGCTGACCCGCATCTTGGGCAACTGGAGGCTGCTTTCAGCGAAGAGAAGCTAGCCAAAGCACGGGAGATGTGGGCCGCACTCGACAAGAATCGCGACAACGTCTGGCAATACGATGAGTTCCCGCACCCGGATTGGAAGCGCGCCAATCGCGATGGCGATGACGGTTTGAGCTGGAAGGAAGAATTGGCGGACCAGATGCTCAGAAGACAATCGAAAACCTATCCGGAAAAATACGGCTCCACCTCACAAAAGGCATGGCCCACTCAGGAAGCCTGGAACAAGGATCGGCCCGACTTCCAGCAACTTTTCGCGTTCATCGACTGGAACAACGACGGCAAAATCACCGAAGCCGAGTACGAGGTCTTCGACGTGCAGATCAAATCCTATACCGACGGGTCCTACCCGAAAACGAACGAGCAGGGAGAGGGCGGTATGGATGTCTTCAAGCGACTGGCCGCCCAGCCACCAGTAGCCAGCCCGGCACCGAAAGCGAGTCAGCCACAGGAAGCGAGTCAGCCACAGGAAGCAGGGCAGTCGGGGAAGGCTTCCGCGCCAGAAGCGAAAGACAATCACTGGACTGAAGAAGAGTGGGAAAAAGATAAGGGCCGCTACGGTTACGGCTGGGTTTTTCCACACATTGACAAGGATGCAGACGGCAAGGTCACTGCCGCGGAGTATGAAGCCTTCCAGGAGTTCAAACGCCAACACCCGAACTGGGAGATTGAGCTCAATCCGAACGCAAAGCCGGAAGAAACGGCGCCAACACCCAAGGAAGGTGGCTCAGAAAAGCCTGCTCGGGCAGGGACAGGCTCTGGAAGTCCCGCCTGGGTCGGGGATCGATTCTCCACTGACATTCCGGAGTATGAGGCAGATCAACCCCTGGAATTGCTCTCGCCTGAGGTTGAGCTGGCCATCATGAAAAAGCTCCATGCCTATGACAAAATCATGAACATCCAATTGCTGCCGTCAAACGCCCGCGAGGACGAGCAGGCTGATGATGTTAC
>JABSSQ010000493.1 GCA_013213905.1 Verrucomicrobiales bacterium
AGCTCGATGGTCGTCTAGAGTGATTTGGCAGACAGGCTGGGGATCGCCGCCAGGTGCCCCTGGGAGTGCAAGACACGCAGCAGGTAGGCCGTGAGCGCGTTTTTGAAGAAAGCGCCCTGGTGGTAGGCCTCCAGGGGAATGGGGGTGTCCTTTCCGGTGACGGCATCAACGATGTATTGGCCGTGCAGTTTGGCCCAGTGATCAGCTTTGGTGGAGCAATCGGTATCGAAACCGAAGGTGGCGGCGAGGATGTCCTGTTTCAGCCAGATGTAGTAGCGGCCGGCTCGCTCTTTCTCTTTTTCGATGGGCCAATAGATATCGCCTCCCCTGCGGTAAACGGTGCCACCGGGTTTGCGATAGGGCGGCGCGGCCCAGTGATGGTCGACAAACATGCGGTAGATCGGTGCGGCATTGTAGAGAATGGCCTCGGGTGGGTCGACGCCGGCGAGGGTGCAGAAGAGGATGACGCGGGGGTCGAGGTAGCTCGCCGCGGTGTAGCCCGGGTGGGGGTAGGCGCCGTGATTGCCGACGGCGTAGTCTTCGGTGATGCAGTAGCCGCGGAGGCGATCAGAAACGGGTTTTCCGTCGACCACGACATCACTGTTGAGATCATGTGGGGTCGCCACGGCGTTGAGCGAGTAGACGATGGCCTGCTCGCGCCAGGCGGCTTCGTTAGGGTGCCCGTTCAGCATGGTGGCGGCGGCGAAAAGGCAACCGGCGTTCCAGGCGTTTTCTTCTCCCTTCGTGTCACCCCGGCTATTCCTGTCCGAGGTGGGAGGAGGCACGTCGAGGAAACGGTTGGCTTCGTGAATCAGCACATCGGTGACAAGCTTTTGGTCCTCGGTATTCAACTGATCCCAGAAAATCCAGGCGGCGTGGGCGAGTTGCCCGGCCCACATCGCCGATTGCCACGAGTCTCCCCAGGTATCCTGACCGATTCCTCCGTGAATGAGGTGGTCTTTGGCAACGGAGCGAAGCACGAGCGGTAACAGGGATTCGATTTCGGTGATGGTGGCTCCGGCTTCTGCTTCGTCGTAGATGCCACTGCGAATCGCCAGGGCGATTGTGCGACAGCTGGTGGTGACGGGGCGAATGCAGTCTTCGATGGCGCGCCGCCGGTTCTTCTTTAAACTGCCGTCAATTCGGGCGAAATCGATGAGGCTGTCGACCAGGGGTGGAGCGTTCACTTTGTCGAGCCAGTCCTTGCCGAAGTCCTTCTGGGTATGCGCGAGGACGGTGGCGCACAGGGTGGCCAATTCATCGTCGTTGGCGCTTCCGTCGAGTTTGGACCAGTCAAGCGGGCGGACCTGCTGAGCCACGGCGGTCGCGGCGACTGAGAAAATGCCGAACAGGAGGAAAACGGAACGAAACATCGTGGTGAGGGGCTTTTTGGAATTTTCGAACGATTCGAGCAAGCCTCTATTTGGACGGCTCCTCCTTTTTGACCTGAAAATGGAGATTCTTAACGTTCGTGTTTGCGGGGGGGCGCGGTGCCACTTGAATTAGTCCGTCGCTGCTTTTTTGGCTTTCTTTTTAGACGTGGTCCCAGACGCCTTCTTCTTGCCTCGCTCTTTGACCAGAGCCGGGTCAGTCGTGGGGTCGTAGTCCTCGTTGATGGTCGGCAGATTCGCGTCGATCGCGGTGAGGTAGTCGACCATGGTTTGACGCAGTTTGTCGGTCTTCTCGGGGAGAGCGGCGGAGAGATCGTTGCTTTCCGCGAGGTCCTTGCTGAGATCGAAGAGCAGGCACTTCTCGTCTTCGTAGAAGTAATGCAGCTTGAAGTCCCCCTGGCGGATGGTGGTGTCAGGGGTGCTGGCTTTGCCGTGCTGGTAATGCGGCCAGTGGAAAACGAGGAAGTCGTTGGGACGTTTCACCGGGCCGCCCTCGGGGGAGGTGAGCAGGTGCTTGAAGCTGCCGCCTTCCACTTTCTCGGGCAGGTCAGTGATGCCGAGGATGTCGCAGATGGTCGGGTAGATGTCGTAGCCGATCACAGGCTGGCGGGAAACGGTGTCTCCCTCGATGCCAGGGCCGGCAATGAGGAACGGAACACGAATGCCACCTTCCCAGACGCTGGCTTTGCTGCCCTTGACCGGGCCGTTGACGTTGGACCTGTCGACGGTGGGAAAGGTGCCGTTGTCGGTGGTGAAGATGATGTAGGTATTGTCCTCGATGCCGAGTTCTTCGATCTTGTCGAGGGTGCGGCCGATAGAGGCGTCCATGTCGTAGAGCATGGAGGCGTAATCGACGCTTTGATGACGCTCGCCGGGGGGCAGGTTTTTGAATTTCTCAATGGTGGCAGGCGTGGCCTGGTATTTGAGATGGGTCGCGTAGTGGGAAATTTGCAAATAGAACGGCGTGCCGTTGTTGGCTTGTTCTTCCATCCACTGGTTGCCGCGCTCGGTGATGCTGAAGGCGAGCTTGGGATCGTCGGGCACATTTTGAGGGCGGCTTCCGCTGCCGTTGCCGGTGGGGCCGTCCCCGATGTCAAAGCCGTGGGCGTCAGGTCCGTCTTCACCGAGGTGCCATTTGCCGAAGTGAGCGGCCTTGTAGTGAGGAAGATGCTCTTTGATGATCTCGGGCAGGGTGATCTCTTTGGCGGGGAGTCCGTCAATGTGTTGAGGCGGGATCAGCTTGTTGCCTTCATAAAACGGGCCCGAGTCGCGCAAGCAGATATCGGTGAATTTGAGAGCCGCCGGGCTGCGTCCAGTCATCAAGGAAGCACGGGAGGGGGAGCAGTTCGGATGCGAGGCGTAGCCGTCAGTGAAACGCAATCCCATGGCGGCGAGGCGCTCCAGGCTCGGGGTCTGGAAGAAGTCGCTCTTCGACTCGGGGATCTCCGGGTCGTAGTTGATGGAGGTGGTGCCCCAACCCTGATCATCGGTGAAGATAACGACAAAGTTGGGGTGCTTCGATTCCGCCGCATGGAGGACGGATAAGAAATGCAGGAGGGTGAAAAGGAGAATTCTCATTAGGGGAATTAATTCTTTGAACTGGACTTGAGAGACGCTTGTGATGGCTCCATCGGATAGTGAAGATCGAAGCGGCTCTTGGGACCCTCGTTGTACTGATCGAGGGCCGGGTTATAGGTGTGAACGCTGATGGTGTCGTTCTCCGGTTTGAAGGTCATGTAGCGCAGCCAGGATTCACCGCCGTTGTTCATATTCTGGTAGTCGCAGAGGACCTGGTGGACCCCGTTGCCGTGATCTCCGGTGGAGGTGAGCACGGCCTCTCCACTGTGGTGACCGCAGAGAACCATGAAGATGTTCTTATGCTTGCTGACAAACTTCTGCCAGGTCTGCTCGCCGGTGTTGCCTTTGGCCTTCACGCCACCCGAGGTGTCCCTTGATTTATTCGGCTTCAGATAGGCGTGCGTCAGGACAAGAACACGGTGGTCAGGGTGCTCAGAGACTACCTTGTTAGCCCATTCCAGCACTTCGTCACGCGGTTTGCATTCGAGGGAAATAATTAAGAATTTCATTCCTGCTGCCTCGAAATGATACCAGGAATTGTCATGGCGTTCCGGATCAAAGGTGCCGCCAAATTCTCGCCGTTTTGCGAATTTCTCGCGAGGAAAGTAGGTGTTGAAATGCGTGTCTCGGTTGACGCCAATATTGCCGCCATATTTGTTATCCGCTTTTTCAAAACCCATGTCGTGGTTTCCAAGGCACATGATATAGGGCACTTTCCCGTCCAGTAGAGACATGGCTTCCTTTGCGATGGCCCATTCCTCCGGGGCGTCCGCCTGCACGAGATCTCCTTCGTGGGCGAGAAAAGCGATATTAAGCCGCTCCTGATTGTCGCGGACCCATTCCGTTTGGGCAAAGAAGTAGCGTCGCAAGTCCCCATTGCCCCACTTGGCGGAGAGCTTGAGTCGGGTGTCGCAGTAGAACTGGGTGTCAGGTAAAACCGCAATGGTGAAGTCCTGGGAAGAGGAGTCGGTGCCTTCAGAGTCCGCCCGTAGTGGAAGCAGGCAGGCTGGAAGCAGGCAGGCGAAGCCGGCGAGCAGGGCAAGGGTGAGCGGGAAGGGAATGGATTTGAAAGGAGAATTCATGCCTTTGTGTTGGAGGCCGAAGTTGATGAAAACTGGTGTGAGTCGGATCGATCGAATAGGTGATTCCCAGCCAATCGCCACCCCGGGGGCTGGGCAAGGGGCCTGGTTCAGGATTGTTGGACCATTTTTGTAATATTTGGCGCCGTTTTTGTAACGATCGAACACTGACCGGTTTGAACGTTGAATTGGCCGTCGACTCCGGTGTTGTGGAACAAACGAACGACCATCCGTTGGTTTAGCCTTGCTAAACGTCGGAATGCGCCCGTTCAATTTTCGTGACAGGGCAGCGCCTATGCTCTTGGGTTTGGCTGCGACGATGGAGTCGTAATTTGAAACTGGATGAAGAACCTTCTACGACTGTTTTCCTGCCTCCTGATTCCTTGTTGGGTCATCAGTGTTAAAGCCGATGTCCCGGCTCCCAACATCGTCCTTATCATGGTTGATGATATGGGGTTCAGTGATATCGGATGCTATGGTGGCGAGATTGAGACGCCGCATCTTGATGCGTTGGCGGAGAACGGGTTGCGATTCACTCACTTTTACAATGCGGGCCGCTGTTGTCCGACCCGGGCGGCGCTCCTGACAGGGCTCTATCAACACGAGGCCGGGATCGGTCACATGAGCAGTGACTATGGGCATCCGTCCTACTTGGGGTATCTGCACGATCGCTGTGTCACCATTGCGGAAGCGCTTAAGCCGGCCGGGTATTTCACGGCGATTACGGGGAAGTGGCATGTGGGATCGGATCCTGATAGGTGGCCGCTGGAGCGTGGGTTTGATCGCTTCTACGGCACGCCACAAGGAGGGGGGCACCACTACCGAAATCTCCCCGGGCGGGATCTTGTTCTGAATGATGAGGTCATTCCGATGCCTGAGCAGTGGTATTCAACGACGGCTTTCACCGACTACGGCATTCAGTTCATTGAGGAGGGCGTAGCAGCAGAGCAGCCGGTATTCCTCTACCTGGCTTACACGGCGCCTCACTGGGCCTTGCATGCTCCGGATGAGGAGATCGCTAAGTTCCGCGGGCGATACTCCAACGGCTGGCAGCCTCTTCGCGAGGCGCGCTTCCAACGGCAGCTGAAGATGGGATTGTTTCCGGAGGGCACCAAGCTATCGCCCAAGGACGCCAAGATGCCGGAGTGGTCGGAGGTGAAAGATCAGGACGAGATGGATCTGCGCATGGCGACTCATGCGGCCATGGTTTACCTGGTGGATGAGGGCGTAGGACGGGTGGTCGCGAAGCTCGATGAACTGGGTCAGCTCGAAAACACCCTGATCCTGTTCCTGACAGACAATGGCGCCAGTGCCGAATCGGGTGCGACCGGCTTCACCGGGAACCGTGGCGGTGATCCCGAGGCCCGGACGGGGACACCGGATTCTTACAATAGCTTTGGCATTGCCGGGGCGAATTTGTGCGACACGCCATTCCGGAAGTTTAAAATGTTCACCCACGAAGGCGGCATCGCGACCCCACTGGTAGCGCACTGGCCTGCCGGGATTGCCTCAGAACTCAATGGCACCTTTGTCACGCAGCCGGGACACGTGATCGACTTCCTGCCGACCTTCCTGGATTTGGCAGGGGGCAGTTATCCAGAGGAGTTTGAAGGGAATGAGATCACCCCCGTTTCCGGGATCAGCTTGAAGCCCGCGTTCTCCGGAGAGCGACTGGACCGTCCCGAAGGCTTGTTCTTCGAACACCAAGGCAATGCGGCGGTTCGCATCGGGGATTGGAAGCTGGTGCGCTCTCACAAGCAGCCGTGGGAACTTTACAACCTCGGTGCCGATCGCACGGAATTGAATGATCTCGCCGGAACCCATCCGGAACGGGTTGAAGAATTGAAGGCGGCATGGCAAGTATGGGCCGATCGAGCGGGAGTGCTTCCGTGGCCGATCCAAAAGAAGAATTAATATGAAGAAAATCCTTTTCACTCTTTTGATACTGGCGGCCGGTTTCGTCCGGGCTGAGGAACCGCCTAACATCATCCTCATTCTCGCTGACGACATGGGCGTCGGGGAGATGAGCCACACCGGCGGTTTGGTGAAAACGCCGGCCCTCGATCAGATGGCGGCCGAAGGGATGTCTTTTCTCGATGCGCACACGAGTTCTTCCGTCTGCACGCCCACTCGCTACGGCATTCTGACAGGGCGCTACAACTGGCGGAGCCGGCTTAAGCGTGGCGTGCTGGGCAACGTGGATGAAGCCGCACTGATGGATCCGAACCGGTTGAACATTGCCAGTTACCTCAAAGGGAAGGGCTATGACACGGCCATGTTCGGCAAGTGGCACCTCGGCGTTGACTGGGAATCAGCGCCTGAGCCCGAGGAGAAGAAAGGCAAAAAGAACTTCGGTTCCTGGAAGGTCGACTACACCCAGCCGTTCCGTAACGGGCCGACCGATCTTGGTTTTGATGAGGCCTTCTTCATTCTCTCTTCGCTGGATATGCCACCCTATCTTTATCTACGAGGCAACAAGGCCATCGAAGTGCCGACGGTGGACCGTGGTTTCCCGCACAACGAATACAATGACTTCCAGCGGATCGGGGCTGCCTCCGAAACCTTTGATCCCAGTGAGTGCCTTGCCGATTGGGCGAAGGAATCCCGTGACTACATCAAGGAGCGGGTGGCGGATGAGAAAGGGGATCCGTTCTTTCTCTACCTGCCCCTGAATTCACCTCACACGCCCTGTGTGCCGGGCAAAGCGTTCAAGGGGATGCATCCTCAATACAGCTGGTATGCTGACTTTGTCGCGGAAACTGACTGGGTGGTGGGAGAAGTGTTAGCGCAACTGGAGGAGTCCGGCATTGATGATAACACCCTGGTCATCTTCACAGCCGATAACGGCTTTGCTCCCTACGTCGAAATTCCCAAGATGTTTGCTGATGGCTACAAGCCCAGCGGTGATTTTCGTGGGGC
>JABSSQ010000494.1 GCA_013213905.1 Verrucomicrobiales bacterium
CTCCTCCGCTTCCTTCTTTGAAATCACGCCTTCGCGCTCAAGTCGACGAATCGTGCTGCGCATCTCGCGAAGCGCAGTCTCGTAGTGACGAAACGGAGAGAACCCATTCGGAGCCCGGATCACCCCGGCAATCATGGCAGCCTCGGGCAAAGTCAGGTCCGACGAGGATTTCGCGAAGTAACCCTGAGCCGCTTGCTCGATCCCGTTCATGCCTGTGCCGAGAAAGATGCGGTTCACATACTGGGAAAGAATTTCGTCCTTGGAATAGTGCTTTTCGATCCGTCGGGCGAGTGCCATCTCGAGCAGCTTGCGCTCCATCGTTTTTCCAGTGAGCCCGTAGGTCATCCGAGTGAGCTGCATCGTGATCGTGCTCGCGCCCTGGACGGTTCGGTTTTCCCTCGCGTTGCGAAGCCAGGCGCGAACCACACCGATCCGGTCGATCCCGTCGTGTCGATAAAAACGCGCGTCTTCACGGGCAATCAGCGCTTCGATGAAATACGTCGAGATGGACTCCAGCGGCACCGGTGTGCCCACGTCTTCGCCATGGAGATACCCAATCAGTTCACCGGTCGCATCGAGCACCTTTGTCTCCATCGGGATCCGGCCGACCGCATCCATGTCGTAACGGGCAGCACGGCGGTCATACTGAAAAAGGATCATCCCGACGACAAGAACGCCGATGAACAGGGCCGCGAGTCCGGTGATTACGAGAAAGCGAATCAGCGGGTGGCGAAACCAGCCAACCTTCTTATCCCGGGAATTCCTGGAACGGGAACGGGAACGGCTGCGCTTGCGCGAAGCTTTGCGGGAGCGAGTCATTAATGGGGGTGAACCTGGAACGATCTTGCTGCAGAACTGACCGGTTTTCAACCCGTCGAAACCGCAGGATCGACCCGGGAGGATCAGGTCATGGCCAGGATCAGGCGAACCGAATCAACCCGCAGCGGTGTGTCGGCGAGATACTTCTTCAGTTCAGCCTTCTCATTCTTCGCCGCCTCGATCTCGGTGTCACGCACTGGATGCCCCATTTCCTGAAGTCGGGCGAGGCGTTCGATCTCGAGGTCATACTGTTCCTCCATCGTCTTGATTGCATCCTTGCGATACTCGTCGGCGATGTCTTCGGAGAAGTTGTTAGCCACTTCCAACAGGGCCGGAACGGTCGCCTTGAGAGCGGTGGATTTTTCACGAAGGAAAGTGGACGGCCCGGGACGACCGTCGCGACGAATGCGCTCGACGGTGAAGTCATCGGTCCGGTTACCGCCCTTCTGATCGACGATCTGGCGAATCGGCTTGGCCGGCAGGAAGCGGTCTGCGTGGAGGTAGTCCGGCGCGACGCATTCCAGCACGGAAACGGACTCCACCATCAGCAGTTGTTCCCCCGCTTTCTCCAGCCGGAAGAAAGCCGAGTTGCCGTGGTCGGTGGAAAGAAAGCTGTCGATCGCACTGATCACCATGGGGTGGTCCGCAGTCAGGAAAGTGATCTCTTCACGAGTCAGGGCCGTGTCGCGATCAAAGGTGACGGACATGCCGTCCTCGGGCAGGCCCGGAAAAGCTTCGGCGGAGAAAAGGTGCTCCGGCAGCAGCACATAACAACGCTCGTCGAGATCTTCCACCGTCACCCCGAAGTGATCGAACAACTTCAGCATGAGGTATTCGAGGCGAGTGTCCTCATCGAGGTCTTCGATCTGGCGAACGAGGGCCTGGCCCTGGTCGCGATCAAAAGAACTGAGCTCAAGCAGGTGGTCACGACCTTCTTCGAGTTCGTGGTCGATCTTCACCTTGAACTCACGGGTACGGTCGAGAAGAGCCGGAAGCGCAGACTCGCGATCTTCAGCCGAAGCGGTCTCGAGTGCCTCCAGTTCATCCTTGAACTCACGGAAGATTTCGCCGGCGCCGTGCAAGGTCTGCTCGAATGCACCGAGCCCGTTGTGATACCAGAGCGCCTTGAGCTCTTCGCTGGTTCCCTCCACGAAGGGAACGTGAATGTGAATGTCTGCCAGCTGCCCAATGCGGTCGAGGCGACCGATGCGCTGCTCGAGCAGGCCCGGATCGGACGGCAGATCAAACAACACGAGGTGGTGCGCGAACTGGAAGTTACGACCCTCAGAACCGATCTCGGAACAGATGAGGAGACGGGCTCCGTCTTCCTGAGAGAACCAGGCTGCGTTCTTGTCGCGCTGCAACAGGCTGAGTCCCTCGTGGAACATCGCCGCCTGCGAACTGATGCGTTCGCGCAGGGCCGCTTCGATCGCCTCCACGGTTTCACGGGCGTGAGTGATGAGAAGAAACTTTTCTTCCGGCTGAGCCTTCAACAGGTCGACTAACCAATCCACCTTTGTGTCGAAAGCTTTCTCCTCTTCGCAGTCGAGCGGGGAAAGGTGGGCATTACGCTCCGGGAAAGTATCGAGCACGATGCGGCGGTTACGGAACAACACGCGACCGGTTCCATGCAGATCGATGAGAGAAGCCCGGCAGGCTTCGCGCTCGGCAGGAGTATCGTCCTGCTCAAACTTCTCAGCCACCTCTTTGCCGAGTAGTTTCTCGATCTGCTTGAGATCGGATTTCTCGAGGGCGTCTTCACTGCCAAGACGATCAGCGAGATCGGAAACCTCCTGGTAGTGCTCCGACTCTTTGACAAATTCATTGAGGTCGGAAAAACGAGCCGGATCGAGCAGGCGGAGGCGGGCGAAGTGCCCTTCGCGACCGAGCTGCTCGGGCGTCGCCGTCAAGAGCAGCAGGCCGGCGGACTTAGCGGCGATGGCTTCGACCGCATCGTATTCCGGGCTGGAGTTTTCCACGGACCACTCGAGGTGATGCGCCTCATCAACAATGGTGAGGTCCCACTCCCCGGCAGCGGCCTGTTCCGCGCGCTTTGGATTGTTTGCCAACCATGAGGTCGCACAAAGGATCAGCTGGTCGTCGAAGAATGGATTCACCTCTTTGCCTTCATCGGCACCGGCTTCGATCGAGGCAGCGCGTTCCTCGTCGTAGATCGCAAAAGAGAGCGCGAAACGACGATAGAGCTCAACGAACCACTGGTTCACCAGCGCGTCGGGCAGGAGAATAAGAATGCGCTTGGCGCGACCACTGAGGTGGAGGCGGTGCAGGATCAAGCAGGCCTCGATCGTCTTACCGAGTCCAACCTCGTCGGCCAGCAGGACACGCGGCGCCTGGCGGTTGGCCACTTCTTCGGCGATGAAAAGCTGGTGGGGAATCAGGGAAACGCGACCGCCGGTGAGACCGCGGACGTCGCGGGTGCGGGCTTCGTTCTGGTTACGAATGGCCGACTGGCGCAAGCTCCAGAGACGCGGGTCATCGCTGACACCGGAGAGGAGACGCTGCTCCGGGCGCTGCACGTTCATGGTGTCGGACAAGCCGCTCTCA
>JABSSQ010000495.1 GCA_013213905.1 Verrucomicrobiales bacterium
ACATCCTCAGACATAATGACGGAAGGATCGACAAGAGAAGTAGGTTCAAACCGGGTTTGCATTTTTGCAGCGGCACGTTCACGGAGCCTGGAATTTCCTAGAGCGACGATAAATCTGGAACCCGGATCTGGTTCTAGGTCTTCAAAAAGATGAACTGGAGCTCCTTTCACATCAGGAACTAGAAATCGTTCGTGGTCGACTACAAATTCGATTCTCGTCTCGCGTGGAAGTGTTCTCTGGGCAACCCAGAATAGTTCTCTTCCATGACCACCGCAGCCGAAGATTAAGAGTCTTTTTATCATGAAGTTGATCCACCCATATTTCGTGTAGGATATGTCTACCGTATCATCGGTGAGATAACAGAAGACGAAATCCGGCCCGTGAGAAACGAGCAAAAAAAGCCAATTCTAGTGTAGGGAAGGTCGAGGGGTAAGGTGGCATAGCCCATTCCATGAATCCTGGCTGCGTAGCGGCTTCCTTAAGGGTTTGCGCATCAATTCTTTTCTGCGGAGAGATTTTTATGAAGACACAGTGTTAGATAAACACTGCTCAAGTTTCTCTTCGGGAATCAGGAAGATGTTTCTCATTCCAGTTTTGTTATTTAGATCAATTGCTTCTCGCAAGCCTTCTTTGGTTGCTTCCCAAGGTCGATATTCTTTCGGAATTTGATCTAAGGTCAACTCGCTGGCGGAAATGTTTCGAGCTTTAAGAAACCCTGGGTTGATTTCTGTCAGGATAATGGGGCGATGCGTCGAGATGGTTTTCCTGCAGCCCCGTAAAAAGAAGTCTTCGTGGCCTTCGATATCCACTTTAATGAATGAAAGTCTGGCGATCTCAGGCAACAAATCATCAGCGATTTCATCGAAAGGCTTCACTTCGATGGAGATTCTTTCGAAGCCCTTGTCGAATTGCTCGGAAGTAGAAATTGATGCGTTGCCGGTCGTAGATCCGTTTTGAAAATCTTCCCTTAGAACAAGTTTAAGAGTTTCATTGGAATCCGAAAGCCCGAACTGGTGGCTTCTGACATAGGAAGAAAGTTGGTTGAGTTCAACGTTTTCCTGGAGCCGTTTGAAATTCCCGGGATGAGGTTCAAAAGCGAGAACGATACCTCGCCCTGCTTTGCTTCGAATCGCCGATCCTAAAGCGACAGAGTAAAAGCCGATGTTGGCCCCAACATCGAGAATACAGGAATCAGGCTCTAGCCACGCCACGCATTGCTCAATCAAGCTCCCATCGTACGAGCCGGTATAATAGGCTGGGGCTTCTGTATATGAATTGAGATTGACCACGATTCTGTTTTGGTTCCACAAAGAAGCAATATCAGAAGCGCTGGCACCTCGGCTTAGGAAGAACCGGTTAGCGGCCAAATAGAGGCGTCCTTTGCCTCGAAATGACGGAATATTACGAGTAATTCGGCTGAAAATTCTTCGCGCCTTTGTAGCGGAATTGATTGATGATTCTGTGGAGCTTTTGTGTTGCATTAATCGATCAAGATCATTAGCGGGTGCTTGTCGAAATTGACGAAAAAATTAAGTCCTTTGACTAGAAGGCTTTACTCTATCTCGCAGCGAGAAACGAGCGCAAATAGTCCGCATATGGTGTCGCCCCAAGTTTGAGGATAACATCGTCCAGTTCTTCATCGCTCATCCATCCGTTGCTCCAGGCGATTTCCTCCAGGCAGGCCACCTTAAAGCCCTGCTGGTGTTCGATCGTGCGGACAAACTGGGAGGCTTCAAGGAGGGACTCGTGGGTGCCGGTGTCAAGCCAGGTGTGGCCGCGGCCGAGGACTTCGACGCAGAGTTGCTGCTGCTCAAGGTAGGCTCGATTCACGCAGGTGATCTCCAACTCGCCCCGGTGAGACGGTTTTACATTTTTGGCGATCTCGACGACTTGGTTGTCGTAGAAGTAGAGCCCGGTGACCGCGTAGTTGGACTTGGGATGTTCCGGCTTCTCTTCGATCGAGACGGCCTGGCTATTATCGTCGATCTCTACAATGCCGTAGCGCTTGGGATCGTGGACCTGGTATCCGAAAATCGTGGCCCCCGTGTCACGGGCTGCTGCGGCTTTCAGCTTGGGAGAAAACCCCTGGCCATAAAAGATGTTGTCCCCCAGGATCATGGCGCAGGGTGCGTCGCCAATGAATTTCTCACCGATGAGGAAGGCCTGGGCCAGCCCATCAGGCGACGGTTGGACGGCATAGCTGAACGAAATGCCATATTGGGAACCATCACCCAATTGGCGTTGGAAGAGCGACTGCTCGTGAGGCGTTGTGATCACGAGGATTTCCCGAATGCCGGCCAGCATCAAGACCGAGAGCGGGTAGTAGATCATCGGCTTGTTGTAGATGGGCATGAGTTGTTTCGATACCGCGATATTGCAGGGGTAAAGTCGGGTGCCGGTGCCGCCGGCGAGGAGAATGCCTTTCATGAATAAAGTCCTGGTTAGCTGTTCCTGGGGTTACAAAGTAATGCTCCTCCGATGCGTTCAAGGTTGAAACGGGGGAGAGTGTTTCGGGCAGACTGGCTCATGGGAATGAGTTGTTCCGGCGCTTCCGCGATTGTTTGAAGCAGATCAGTCAGCGCGTCAGGGGAACCTACGGGAATGATCCAACCGTTGTCGCCTTCTTCGACCACATCCCCGCAGCAGGGCGTCGCGATGACGGGTAGGCCATGGGCCATGGCTTCCAGTTGGGTGATGGCAAAGCCATCGGAATGGGT
>JABSSQ010000496.1 GCA_013213905.1 Verrucomicrobiales bacterium
GGAATTCATCGTCACCCAGTTTACGCTCGGCTGCAGCAACCGCAGCGCTGAACGGGGGCGGCGGCGATTGGGTGACGAGGGTCGTCTCAAACGTAATTAGTTCCTGCAACTCGATTCGCTTCCGCAGTGCCGCTGCCTCATCGGTAACCAGTTGCGAGAACTCCTGCGGCTGGAGCCAAACCCCGACGAAGGCATGTCCTTCGGTCAAGATAAGGATGGGATTTAGGCCAGCCTGCTCGAGGGCAGAAGCAAATAAGGCAGAGGTATCCAGGCAGGTCGCCAGTTGACCCTCCAGGATTGCGCCCGGCGTGCGAACCTTCTGACCTTCAATCTCAAAACTCGCTGGAGGATGGGCGTAGCCGAGACCCAGGCCAGCAATAGACGACCAGATAGACGATGCCAATTCCCACGTCCGACTGCGCGAGCGATCTTCATATCCATCGATACCGGCGTTTTTACCGGCCCGGCGCAGGACATCACTGGCCCCTTTCAAAATCTTATCCACCGCCACATCATTCGGCATACAAAAGGCGGGCAGCAGCTCGGGCATAGATCCGGCTCCGCCCCAGTGGGTCTTGGAAAGCAATTCGATCGGGAATGTTTCTCGGATCATCGGAGCCTCATCCGAATCAACTTGCCAAACTTCAATATCCACGTTCCCTCGAATACTCTCGTCGAGATCAGACAAGAAGGTCCCTGACAATCGGATTTCGCGGTCAGAAATGCGGACTTCGTCACCTGGCTTGATCGCATCAATTTTCCAGGTCTTCTCTTCAAGAAAAGAAGGATCGGCGCTAAGGGTGATAGAAAGATTCTCAAGAACCGTATCACCATTGTTCACCAGCATTAACTCCTGCAGGATTGGCACGGAGTTTTGATGCGAAGCAAAACCGATCTTCGTAGCGAGAGTTGCATCTAGAGAAAGTGACATAAGCGAAATTCAGAGAGTGAGTCAGGGGTTTTCAAGTTTAGGTGTCACACCAGGCTTTCATTCGGGGCATTGTTTATTTCGTCACGCCGCCCGATACTTCTTAAAGTTCTCTGCCTGCTCGAAGATCTCTTTGTAGACCTCGTCGCGGTCGACGGGCGGGTAGCCGTTTTCGGCTAGGAGGATGATGAGGTTGGCTTTCAGCTCGGCCTTGATGTCATCGCGTTGACTCCAATCGGTGTACTTGGCCTTATCGTCGACGATTGCCTTCACTTCTTTGGCGAGCGGAAGCAGCTTCTCTTCGGGATATTCGAAGTCGTACTTCTGACAGAGGGTCTTGAGAATGTCGTAGAAGGCTTTCTCTTCCAGATCGATTCCCAGTTCACTGAAAGAGCCCATCTCCTTCTGTAGCTCATAGATGAGTTCCATGATCTCCTCGGGAATGGTCTCGAGAAAGGAGCTATCGAGCACATCCTGTTCGTCGCGTTCGTTGTATTTGGCGACCAGAGCCTGGAACTTTTGCGAGAAGTCCACGCCCTTGACCTTGTTGACCTTCTGGAAATCGTCGATCGCCTTCTTCAGCAGCTGCTGGAGCAGCTTGA
>JABSSQ010000497.1 GCA_013213905.1 Verrucomicrobiales bacterium
CATGTGCCGGAGAAGTTTAAGGCGTTCCGTACCTCCAAGCCGGGCGAAACGGATGACCGTCTTGTCAGTTCGGTCGACTTTGGACCTTCTGTGCTGACCCTTGCCGGCATTGAAGTGCCGGAACACATGCATGGCGCCAGCTTCCTCGGGGAGGCGCCCCAGCGTGACTACGTCTACGGGGCCCGCGACCGCATGGACGAACGCTACGACATCATTCGCACGGTGCGCGATAAGAAGTATCGCTACGTCCGCAACTTCGAGCCTCTCAAGCCGTACTACCAGTACATGAACACTCCGGAGAAAGGAGCGACCATGATGGAAATCCGTAAGGCTGAAAAGGCGGGAACCCTGACCGGAGCCGCGGCCCTCTTTTCAATGGGGTCGAAGCCGGTTGAGGAACTCTACGATCTTGAAGCGGATCCCTATGAGGTGAACAACCTCGCGGCCGAACCGGCACATGCTGAAAAACTGGAGGAGCTCAAGGAAGCCCTGTTTGAGTGGCAGCTTGAGATCGGTGATATCGGATTGATTCCGGAATCTGAGATCACAGCGCGCGAAGGTGACGCCGGTGCGACCTATGCGATCCTGCACGGCGAAACGGATCAAAGTGCCCTGATCTATGCGCTGACAGCCATTGCGACTTCAGCATCGGAAGGGCAGAAGGCCTTTCCGGATCTTCTGGCTGCGTTGAGCTACGAAGATGCTGCGGTCCGCTACTGGGGCGCCACGGGGTTGGGGAATTTTGCCGAAGAAGCGAGTGAATTTGAAGGCGTGAAGGAAGCCCTCAGGAAAGCTCTTAAGGACGACGCTCCTGCTGTTCGCATCGCCGCGGGCCGTGCCCTTTGCCGGATGGGTGATGATCCCAAGGCGCTGCGGGTTGTGGCCGATGCCTTGAAAGGTGACAATGAGTGGGCTCGTCTCGAGGCGGCCATCGTCCTCGACGAGCTGGATGAGGTTGCCCGACCTGTGCTGAAGGATCTTCAGGCTGGATTGGTCAAGCAACCTAACAAATACATTGTCCGCGTTTCGAACAAGGCAGTGAACGATTTGCTCGGCACCGATAATAAGGTACCGTAGCGGATGCCTGGTCCGTCATCACTGGATGCTGTTCTCATTGCGGGAGGGAAGTCCTCCCGTTTCGGGATGGATAAGGCTTTCCTCGACTGGACAGGAGAACCGCTTTTCCAGCGCCAGTTGAAGAAACTGCAGACCCTGGGTCCCGATCGCCTCTGGCTGTCTGCCAATCCGGGGCAGGATTACGGCGAACTGCCCGAAGGGGTCATTCGTGTTGATGACGATGACGAAGGTCTCGGTCCGGTGGGCGGGTTGTTGACTGTCTTCAGGCGGAGCGAAGCTGATCGCATGGTTGTCCTCGGCGTCGACCTGCCGCTCATGGAAGAGGACTTTCTCGCGAAGCTGGTGGAGGATGGCCCCGGGATTGTACCGAAAACCCAGCGATTCTGGGAACCTCTCGCTGCGGTTTATCCGCGCGAAGCGATGTTGGCGATTCTTGAGTCGGCAATGGAACAGGGCAATCGGAAGTTGCAGCGCATTCTCGACGAGGCGGAGCAGAGCGGAGTCACGAGGGCCTATGCCGTGAGCGAGGGGGAGGACCTCCTCTTTACCAATTTGAACAGCCGCGAGGATCTCGAAAAGATTGATCCCCGTCGTACGGATGAAGGAGTGACCTTGCGCCGCTTTCGCGTAGAACGCGGTTGGGTGGAGGAGGGTGACCAGGTGGCGATGGAAGAGCCACTGGAAGTCCGGGTGAACGGTCAAAGTGTCGCTGTGATGATGCGGACGCCGGGTCATGACGAGGAACTGGCCACGGGATTCCTTCTCACTGAGAGCGTGATCGAGTCTGCCGATGATATTGTAGAGATTCAGCATTGTCCCGATCTCGATCCGGAAGCAGTTGGCAATTCGCTCGAGGTCACACTGAAGAAGGAGACCGATCTGAGCGAGCTGACGCGTCACGTTTTTACCTCGAGCAGTTGCGGGGTTTGCGGCAAGGCGACCATCGAATCGGTGTTTCAACAGTTCACCCCGATTGAGCGTGGGATAACGCTGAAGTCAGACTTTCTTCTCGAGTTGCCGGGTAAGTTGAGGAAGCAGCAGGAAACCTTTGATCGGACCGGAGGCCTGCATGCTTCAGCGCTTTTTTCCAAAGATGGAGAGCTCTTGTTTCTGAGAGAGGATGTGGGTCGACACAATGCGTTGGACAAGGTGATTGGCCGGGCGTTACGAGACCGGATTAATTTGTCCGAAGTGGTATTGTTAGTCAGCGGCCGGATTTCTTTTGAGCTGATGCAGAAAGCCCTCGCCGGAGGCATTCCGGCGGTAGCAGGTATCTCCGCTCCCAGCAGCCTGGCGGTGAAGTTGTCGAGGGACAGCGGGCAAACCCTGGTCGGGTTTCTGCGCGAGCGGGGGTTTAATGTCTACTCGGGTGAGGTGGAGTAGAAGGGTGCTCCGCCCGCGTAGGATCCTACATTTCGCTGGCGACAGCCGCGGCGATAAAGAGAAAGTATACGATCACGACCAAGACGCTGAGAACGATTCCGACATATCCAGTGATGATGCCGGTAAGTGCCATGCCGGCATTGGAAGATGCCGTTGGGTTTTCAAGTGCCCGCTTTCGGGCGATGTGACCGCAGACAACGCCGGCAATGCTGAAAAGGGTGAAGCAGGAGAGGATACCGAGAATGCCAAAGACGAGGGCGCAGACAGCTACGGAATCGGTTTGTGACTGTTTGGCCGCAATGCCCGGCTGAGGGGCAGAAGCAACCTTGCGCGATTGGGCTGGAGTCAGGGAAGGCGGCAAAGCGTCGCCTCCAAACAGGTCCGGACGGACGTCCGCACAGGGTTTCCACTCGGTCATGGAGTCGTTCCAGACCAGGGTGGTGGGTTTGATAGTTTGTGATGCCACCAACTCCGGGAGTTGGCTTTCGTCGATAGATACCTGGTTGTCCGAATCGTCAGCGTAGTACCAATTCATGCTGGCGCTAGAATAGACAGGCGGGGCCGTAAAGGCGAATGCTTTTCTTTCGCGATATCAGGCAAAAGTGCAGTAACCGCGGAAGGCTTCGAGACGCTCATTGAAAGCATCTTCGGTGAGGGCTTCGACAGCGTGAGTGCTGAAGCTTTCACAGGTGAAGCTGGCCACGATGGTTCCACGGGCGATCGCGCTGGTGAGGTCGTCGAAGCTGAACTCGTCTTTGCCGAGGCTGGCGAGGTAGCCGGCGAATCCGCCGATGAAAGTGTCGCCGGCACCGGTTGGATCGAAGACGTCGTGTAGCGGGAAGGCCGGGCAGGTGAAAAATTCATTTTCGCCAAAGAGCATGGCGCCGTGTTCGCCCTTCTTGACGATCACGTACTTTGGTCCCATTTCGCGAAGCGCCTTTCCGGCGGCAACGATGTTGGAGGTGTCCATCATCAGCTTGGCTTCGCTGTCGTTGAGGACGAGCAGATCAATGCGCTTGAGCAGGCGCTCCAGGTCGTCGCGGGAAATCTGGATCCAGAGATCCATCGTATCGGCGATGGTGAAAGAGGGGCCGTCTCCGAGCTGGTCGATCACCTCGTGCTGGTTGAGCGGGTGGGCGTTGGCGAGCAGGTTGATGCTGGCCCCTTTCTGTGAGTCGGCCACGGCCGGCTTCCAGGATTCAAGAACGTTAAGAGCCACTTCCAGCGTTTCACGGTCGTTCATGTCTTCCATGTATTCACCGCTCCAGCGAAAAGTTTCGCCTTCGGAAAACTCGATACCTTCCAGGTTGATGTCGCGGCCCTTGAGCAGGGTGAGGTGCTCCTCTGGGAAGTCGTGTCCGACGACACTTACGATACCGGAGGGGCCAAAAAAGCTGGCCGCGATAGCGGCGTAGGAAGCGGAACCGCCTAGCAAGTTTTCCTGGGACGCTTTCTGCGTCTTGACGTTGTCGATAGCAATGGATCCGGATACGAGAACGCTCATGGTTTTGAGTGGCTGAGAATTTGAGAAGTAAAGTAGTCGAGAATGTCCTAAGCGAGAAGCGCTTTGGACTCGCGGACATAAGCAGCAATATCGGGTGATTGCAAGATCCCGGAAACAATGACGGCCCGTTTCGCGCCGGCGGCAGTGACATCGGGAAGGTTTTCCTTCTTGATCCCACCGATGCAAAAGATGGGCATATCGGGATGGGCTTCATGAACCTGCTGGATCTCCCTGGTGCCAATGGGCGTGTAGGTTGGCTTGGTCGGCGTGGCGAAGAGCGGGCCGAAACCGATGCAGTCCGTGCGTGGATCAGCAGCGGCGGCGGCGGCCTGTTCGACACTGTGAGTGGAGCGGCCTACGAGCATGTCGTTACCGACAATGGCGCGGACATCGTCCATGGAGGCATCGTCCTGGCCCACGTGGACGCCATCAGCCCCGATTGCTGCAGCAATCTCGGGTGAGTCATTGATGATGAACGGAACGCCGCCGTCGCGGCAGAGAGGGAGAAGTTCCCGGCCCCAGCTTTCGATCTCTGCATCTGAGTGTCCCTTGGCACGGAGCTGAATGACGTCGATGCCACCGGCGATCATTTCGCGGGTGACGCGAGCCAGGTCGTCCGGCGCGGCATAGCCGAGGTCGACGATGCCATAGAGTCGGGCGGGAAAGAGAGTGGAGCGAGCCATGAGAGGGACTCAACAGGGTTAGATCGATGAGTCAACCGTATAAGGTGGAGTCGTCTTTTTCCTTTTCTTGCTCTTTTTCTTTCTCTGAAGTGTCGGGAGTTTTCTATTTCTTCTCCGTGTCGCATCATCGTCTCATTGATCAACCAAGGGCTGCCACCTATCAGATTGTGTTGAGCATCTGGTCGATGTTGACTCTTTACGCGATTCTCCACGACCAATACATCGTCTGGATTGCTCCAGAGCATTTTACCCTCTATCACGAACCGCTGGGTGATCTTGAGAATCCAGCTCTCATCGCGACGGTTTATGCGATTCGGGCCGTCCTCGGGCCCGGATTTTTCTGGGGGCTCGCAGCAGCGTTCTTCGCCCTCAGCGGAACGCGACCTTTGATGCCGGTTAGATTGGTTCTTCTATCCGCCTTGGTCGCGATTATCTGCATCGAGGTGATCTCGGCATTGTCCGGCCTGTATGTGTGGCGGTCCGGTAGATTGGTTTACCCACCATCGTTCTACCCTGATGACGAGTCATTGGTCCTGGTGACTCAGACGATTCAAGTGTCCTGTTATCTTGCTGGTTCTGCAGGTGCTGTGATGCACGTGGTTTGGATAGGTTGGTGGCGTCGGCGAAAGGATGGTTTTCGCCCGGATTCAGAAAAAGATTATGAAAAAGAAAAGGAGTAAATCGAGTTCGTCGGACTTCTTTACTCCTCCTCTTCCTCCTCAGGATCAGCAGAGAAACTACCGGCCGCCGGGGTGAAGTCCCACGGATCGGTCTTGCCACCCATCTTGTCGAGGAAGGCGCCGCTGGAGAAAGCGATGAAGAAGTTGTTGTCGCCGGCTTCGTGGCGGGTTTCGTCGTAGCGTTTCTGCATCACGGGAAGAATCGAGCGGGCATTCTCGCCAAGCAATTCGATGGCGCGGCAGGCACGGAGGGCCGTCCACCAGTTCTCGTTGTAGAGCTCGCGGGTAAGCACTTCGAGAGCGACATCGCGATACTTGTCTGACTCGGCTGCCATCCAGAAGGCCATCTCGATTCGGACAGGAGCGATGTAGTCGTCCATGTAATCATAGAGTTGCTCGAGGAGTTCCTGGTCATCCGGTGAGGCATAGCGCAAGCCGATGATGGCCCAGTAGCGAGAGGAGGGATCTCCCGAGCGGGCCAGTTCGAGCAGTTGTTCGCGGCTGCCGGTGCCGACGAGGTCTGCCGCGGCCCACGCGGTTTCGAGATCAGGGCGGTGATTGGTGCCGCCGTTATTGATGGTGAGAATATCGGCACCTTCGTCTTCGATATACTGAGCCATGACAGCTTCAGGCAGAGCGCCATTGTCTTTGATCTCCATGCGTTTGCGGGCCAGTTCAGCGCGAAGTGACATGAGAGCTTTGCGTTGTTCTTTGCTCATCTCCGCGTGCATCAGGTTGTTGATGTTCTGCGGATCCGCGGTGATGTCGTAAAACTCCTCGGGGGCGCGTGTCGCGTTGGTGTAGTGGCGCTGAGCAACGGTCAGGGTTTCGGAATTTTCGTCGGCGTGCTTCGTGATGTCGCGACGGATCTCGGCGAGGTCGGAGAAAACACTCGGCGGATTCCAGGAGAGGTGCGGCATGTAGTTGCGAATGTAGAGATACTTCTTGGACCGAACGGAGCGGGACATGTCGAAGACCTCATCCACGCGGTCGCGGAAGCCGTAGACGTATTCCGGTTCTTCGGTGGTGTCCGGCCCGATAAAAATATCACCCTGCATGTGCTCCGGCACATCGAGCCCAAGCATAGAGAGCAGGGTGGCGGGGTAGTCAACGAAAGTGACGAGGCGGTCCACCGTTTCACCCGGTTTTGCGGGCGCGAGGTGCTGCCACTTCTCCGGGAAACGGATCATGAGCGGCACGTGCATGCCGGAGTCGGTGAGAAGGCGCTTATGGCGCGGCATTCCGGAACCGTGGTCCGAGTAGAAGAAAACGATGGTGTTGTCGGCGAGTCCGTCTTCTTCGAGTTCTTTGAGGCGGTCTCCGATCTCCTGGTCCATTGCGGTGACGCAGTCGTAGAACCGGGCCACGGTTTTGCGGACTGCCGGAGTGTCGGGATAGTAAGGCGGGATGGGGGCTGTGTCAGGATCGTGAAAGAGGTCTTCGGTGATGGTGGACTGGATGTGTTCTTCGAACGCCTCGTGGGGCCACACCGCGGTGCGGGACTGGTGTGAGGTCATGTGGTTGAAAACGGCGAAGAAGGGTTGATTGTCGTTTCGCGCCTCGGAACGCCAGTGAGCGGTGTCGCTGTTCTCGTTCCAGGACTCTTCGATGAGTCGGCCAATGCTGCCGGTGTTGTAGTCGGTCTTCACATTGTTGGTCGTGAAGTAGCCGGCCTCGCGAAGGTAGGCGGAGTAACCTGAAACGCTGTCGGGCAGGGGGAAGGCGGATCGCATCTGGTGGGTGCCGGAGCTGGGGGCCCAGATGCCGGTGATGAGGGTGGAACGTGAGGGGGAGCAAACCGGGGCGGCCGAGAAAGCGTTGGTGTAGCGCACGGCTTCCCTGGCGAACTGGTCGAGGTTGGGAGTAGTGGCGTATTCGTCGCCATAGCAACCCAGCGTGGGGCTCATGTCTTCGGCGGTGAGCCAGAGCACGTTGGGATACGCTGTCGATGCGGCAGGGGACGGAGAGGGCAGTTCGCGAGCCTTGAGATTGCGGAAGCGAATGGTGCCGCCTTTGCCGTGATGCTGGATGCCGAAGTACCCTTCCAGGGACTGGTCGTCGCTGACTTCAGTGATCTTCACATCGTTCACGAAAGTCGTGATTTTGGGGCCGTCGCAGACGACGCGGTAGGTGTTCCAGTCACCCTTCTTGATGACCCCGTTGATCTTTTCGAGGAATTCCTCTTTCTGCCCCTCTTTCGGGTAAAGCCATCCGCCCATTCCGATGGCGTAGACCGCTCCGTTTTCCCCGGGGTGGGAGCCTTCGATCTCGACCTGGTAGCCCTTCGGTTTACCTTCTTCGCCGACCAGTCGAAAGGCGAAGCCGGTATTGAGTCCATCCTCTTCCGCGTTTTCCGGAAGCAGCACCTCGGCGGAGGCCTCGAAGTTGCTCATCTTGCGCTTGCTCGTGACCCAGACATTCTTGGTGGCGAGCAGGTGGACCTCCCCATCAATGACTTCGAAGGTCTCGACATCGGCCCGGGGTGTCCAGCCCTTGGTGTTCTTGCCGTTGAAAAGGTCGGTCCATTCACCGGCGAAGGTGGGGGTGGAAAAGGCGAGAGCAATCAGGCCCGAAAGCAGGGGGAGTTTCATGGCATCACGGTAGCGAATGGCCGGGTGATGCAAAGGCAAAAGCGGAGGTGTAGGATCACGCGATCACATTTTCGACGAGTCGAAAGCGATCGTCGTAGTCGCCTCCGTTGTGAATGCGGCAGCAGTCATAGC
>JABSSQ010000498.1 GCA_013213905.1 Verrucomicrobiales bacterium
CCCCTCAAGCTCCGCACAAGGACGGATCCCATGGCTACTTCTGGACGCTTCCGAATGTGACCGTTAACGGAGCGCCAACCAGGGCGATCATGAAGTTCGGTGCCTTCGGGCAGGCCATTTACGTGGTGCCGGAATACGACCTGGTCGTGGTCTTTACCGCTGGCGGTCTGCGCGTGCAGAAAGAGGGCGCCAGTGAGCCCCGCGAGCTTCGGCCGATGTTGCAACAAGACATTCTTCCCGCCTTCCCCAAGAACTGATTTACCAAACCTCTGAACCCAAAGAATTCCCCCATGAACCTGACAACTCACGCGACCAACCGCCGAACCTTTCTCCGCAACGGAGCGAAGGCTTTGACGATGCCTTTTCTCGCCAGTCTGCTTCCGGCCGGATCGAGAGCTCTGGCAGAACAATCCCTCGCCTCCGGCGCGCCGAAACGCCTCCTCTGGATGGCGATGGGACACGGCCACATGGAGAAGCATTTCTACCCGACGGAGAGCGGTCGCCTGAGTGACATGGCCCTGCCTCCGGGCTGGGCGCCGATGAAGAAGAACCTCGACCAGGTGACGATGGTTTCGAACTTCACCAATGCGGAGAACAAGCAGCCTCACGAAGGCAGCGAGGCGGTCCTGACCTGTGTCAATGTCGTCGGGTTTCCCGGCAAGGCACGGCACAACAGCATTTCCTGTGACCAGGTCGCGGCAGCTCACCTCGGTCAGGAAACACGCTATGAGAGTTTGCAGCTCAATTGTGAAAACAACGATTCCGGCAATGGCCACGGTGGGATCGCCATGTCCTACCGTGAAGATGGCAGCCCACTTCCCGGCTTCGCTTCGCCGCTGGAGGTGTATTTCAAGATCTTTGGTGGCGGCGTCAGTCGCGAAGAGATGCTGCACACCCTCCAGCAACGTCGCAGTATCTTCGATATCCTGGGATTCGAAGACAGTTCAACCAAGCGTCTCCTCAGCAAAGACGACCGGGAGAAACTGGAGGAGTACACCACCAGCATTCGGGATATCGAACTCTCCCTGAGTCGCGAAAAGGAGTGGATCGACATTCCCTATCCGAAAGCGACTCAGAAGAAGCCGCCGCAGGGCATGCAGGGCGAGCCGGAGATCAAGGCGATGTTCCAGATGATCCTCGCCGCCTGGCAGACCGATGCCACTCGCGTGGTGACCTACCGCATGCCGGACGCTGGCCTGCTCCAGAGTATGGGGATCTCTTCCACACCGCACACCCTGTCTCACTATGGTTCCAATGTGTCGCTGCATGACCTCAACCTGCAGCGGACGACGAAGTGGATGCAGCTCTACTCCGGGTTCATCGACCAGCTTCGCTCAGCGAAGGACCCACTCGATCCTAACGGCGGCACCCTTTTTGACAACAGCCTCGTCTACAACGGCGGGGGACTGCGCACCGCGCACCGCAACACCAACGTGCCCTGCCTGCTTACGGGTGGAGGATTCAAAGGCCTCGAGCACGGTCAGCACCGTCTCGCCGCCAACGAGAACACGCCCCTGGCGAACCTGTGGACCACCATGTTGCAGGACGCCGGAGCGCCGGTGGAGCGCTTTGCCGATGCGAGTGCGACGGCGAGTTCGATCTGGGGCTAAGTCACTTTGAGCGGACTGATTCAATTCTGAAGGAACTGAAAATAGAAATTCTTAGCGAAACGAGACCTTATGA
>JABSSQ010000499.1 GCA_013213905.1 Verrucomicrobiales bacterium
ACCCTCTTTTTCACCGCCACCCTCCAGGCGGATGATCGTCCCAACATTCTCTTCTTCTTTGCCGACGACTGGGGGCGCTACGCGAGCGCCTACGCCGACCCGGACCAGCCTTCGCTCAACGACGTGATCGACACGCCCCACCTCGACCGCATTGCTAACGAAGGCGTGTTGTTCCACAACGCCTTCGTGCCCGTCGCCTCCTGCGGTCCGTGCCGTGCCTCGCTCGCGACCGGACGCTACTTCTGGAACTGCGGCAGCGGCGCTTTCCTTAACGGCAAGGCCAGCAACTGGGAAGGCCACGACAACCCCTTCACCACCCTGCCCAAATTCGTTGATGGGCTGCGCGACTCCGGCTACTTCGTGCAGCGCTCCCGCAAGACCTTCGCCTTCACCCAGAGCCGCTCGACTCCGGCGATGAAAGCCTACGGTCAGGTGCCCTACGAGCGCTACGGCCTCTACGTCGGCACCGCCGCCAACGAGACGGAACGCCAGCAGCGTCACGACGAAGTCGTCGAAAACTCCCGTCGCGAAATGGAGCGCATCCTTGTCGGCACCCCTGAGGACCAGCCCTTCTTCTTTGTCTTCGGTTCCATCAACGTGCATCGCCCCTACACCCCCGACTCCGGGAAAGAGCTCTGGGGCATCGAGCCGGATTCCCTCAAGGGCCTCATCCCTGACTTTCTGCCCGACACCCACGACGTCCGCCGCGACTTCAGTGATTACCTTGGCGAAGTGCAGGCCATCGATCTCATGCTTGGCGCCATGCTCGAAGAACTCGAGAAAGCCGGCGAACTCGACAACACTCTCGTCATTCTTTCGGGAGATCATGGCATTCCCGGAGTGCCTCGCGGCAAAACCAACTGCTACGACCTCGCCACGCGCGTCTCACTGATGGCGCGGCTGCCCGGCACCATTCCTGCCGGGCGCACCGTGGAGGACTTTGTCAGTGTCATGGACATCGGCCCCACCCTTCTAGACCTCGCTGGTGCTAAGATTCCTGAATCGATGGACGGCGTCAGCTTTCGCCAACAGCTTACCAGCGATCGGAGCGGCTGGATCGACAAATCTCGTGACCGCGTCATCATTGGACGCGAATTGCACTTCCACGACGCGCGCCCCGGCAACCTGCCCTACCCGATGCGGGCGATCCGATCGAAAGACTTTCTCTACATCCACAACTTCAAGCCCGATCGCTGGCCTATGGGCGCCCCCAGCGAAATCGAAAAAACGATGACACCAAAAGACCTCTACGAGATGGGCCTCAGCACGGTTCCCAGCTACCGCGACCTCGACGGCAGCCTGACCAAAGCCTGGCTCATGGGCAACGACGCCGATCCTGTCGCGAAACGATCCGTGACTCTCACCCTCGGCAAGCGCCCGGCTGAGGAACTCTACGACCTTCACAACGATCCTGACCAGCTCACCAACCTGGTCGACAATCCCGAGTATGCCGATCAGTTGGCCGAACTGCGGGCCGAGGTGAATCAGATCATGGGAGAGAGCCACGATCCCCGACTCACCGACGCGCTCGATGCGGCACCATGGGTGGCGCCGGAGCTGGTGGCGCCGGGAAATCGGGAGTAGCCTCAAAATTGCTTAAAAGCGCTGATAGTCGCTCATCGGCGCCAAAGCCATGGGTTCGATGAACTCACGTTCTTCGCCGGAGTTGTCATGACATCACAGCGAAATTCGGGAGAATTTCGGATTTTGAACCAGGAATTCTGAATATCGAAAGCCGCACCACCAGTCATCAGTCATCAGTCACCAGTCATCAGTCATCAGTCATCAGTCATCAGTCAT